>NZ_JBHZGV010000022.1:0-76872 GCF_043359985.1 Comamonas trifloxystrobinivorans | reverse complement strand
CTCAGACGGCAGCCGTGGCATAGCCACGGCTGGGGTTTGGGGGAGCTTGGCCTGAAATCGATTTATGCAACAACGCCCCCGCTGGAGAGACTTTGGATGAGCTTGTTTTGAATATGAACATGTACCAGGAGGCGATTCTAAAGCCAGTCGTTGATTTTTGGGATTGATTGAAAATTGGCAGCGTTTCTATGTTTTCTGGTCCGCTTTGATAAGCCTTAATCCTAAGCTAGCTCTACAGAGCGCCGCAGCACCCACGGCCCATGGAGCGATTCGCTCATAAAGCTATCGGTCTGGGTTCTGCTGTCGAGAAGCAATCCAAATGCACGCGTAAAGCGGGTTGTGTTTATTGCTGCATACCCCATCCAAGGCCACATGGCAGCATGAGCAGAATTTGAGCCTCTTCCATATCTGGCTTCATAGGCTTTGCAGTGCTTCCTCAGGCTAAATAAAAATTAGCTAAATGAAATTTTATTATCTCACTGTTGACGGTATGTTTTCGGGGTCTGGTATCAGAGACTCTGTAGAAGGAGGATATTTTTATTTGAGGGATTTGAAATTATCTGATTCTTTTATTTATCGAATCAAGAAATGGTTGGAAAATTACGCTGAAATGCATTTCCCAGGTTATGGGGATAGAGCAGGTATTGCAATTTTGGATAAGGAAGGCTTGGATATATGCTTGGCCCTCCAGCAGGAAATCCCTTTTTCGAAGATTGAGTATTATTCTGTTGGGGAGGGAAGGAAATTGCTTCTGTCGCAGTAAGCGTGCAAGCTTACGGTCATTCCATCTGGCCATTGAGTCGCAAGCGACTAATATCTTGTCCATATAAGAGGTCGAAAATGCCATTGCTCAGTGGCAAACTAGATTTACTGGATTTGTTTGCTTGAATTGTTGCAAGTGTTTTATTTGGATTGCTCAATCGAAGGCAGTGAAGGCATGGTTAGAGTCTATGCAGTAGGCCATGGTATAGCCACTGTGACTGGGTTAAATCATGTAAGCAAGCTCAGGAAATTGGCTTGCAGCAATTTGCGCAGGTAATTTAAAATTTCTGATGAAAATAGAGGATGGCTGTGGTCAAAAGAAGTCTTTTGCTGTTGGTGCTTGTCTTCTTGGAAATCATGTTTTTTCTTTCATACTTTGGCGAGACTATTCATTGTCCAGCCATAGATCTGAAATTTTTGACCTTATTTCTCATTATTTATGCGATTCATCTGCTGTTTTTGGCGACTTTGATTTTTGATGCCTCCGTTTTGCAGCGGATGGCAGAGTTGGTGCCCAAGAATGGATATGTGGTGGTGTATGGTTTTGGGGTGGGTTCCTACTTTTTCGCTACAAGAATTTTTATTCAGGCGTGCACAGGGCGATGAAAGCATTGGCTCGACGGCCGATGAAAATCGTTGAAGACCATGATTGAAAGCAACTGTGTGGGCAAGGTGCTTCAAAAAACCAAACTGCAAATTTTTATTTCAGGTTGGTAATATTTTATGAATTGATAAAAGCATGAAAGAGAAAATATTCTTCATTGTTTCAATTATTTTATTTCTGTTTTTTCAAACGCTGAATTTTGGCTTTTTGTTTCAAGTCTTGGGAATGCTTTCTGTGGCACTAGTAATGCTGGCTGGATCAATGATCTATGCCAAATCCAACACCAAAAAATCAGAGAGGCTTGCATTCCTTATTTCTTTTCTCATGTTGATTTTCTACGGTCTTGTACTCATGGCTTCGGGTTCGGTAGATGGCCTCTCTATAGACTGGATGGAAAATCCTGTTGTTGATGTATTCATACATGGACTTGCTTTTCTGAATATGTTCTTTGTGTTCAGGGTACTTTCTTTGGAGACCTTGGGGTCACAATAGTTGGACGGCACAATATTAATTGTGCTGTTTTAGCGATTTGTATGTGATTTTATGGCTGTTGGCGGCTGTGAGGCCCGAATGGAGGGTGAGGTGAAGGCTGAATTTGCTGAAAAAATAAAATCATGCACAAAAGCCGTCCATGCTTTGTACAGACAGCAACGCTTCGCCGATGCTGAAGAATATTTGTTGAGTTTCAAAGAAGGCTTGGGTGATGCTGATAAAGATGGCCTCACCTCATTGCTTCTGGATCACTATTACTTAACAAGCCAGCATGAAAAGGCTTTGACAATTCTAAGAAGCAGAATAAAAGACAAGCCCAACAACACTGAGTTGCGTATTGCAATAGCAGAGTACTACCACTATCACGATAAAAATTTGGATCGTGCAGATGAACTTGTTGAGTTGGCGCTTGAGTGCGCCATCGCCAATGGTGAGTTTGTCCGGCAAGTGCTGGGTATAAGAGCCAGAGTAGCCAAAGAAAAAGGCGATTACCTGAAGTTTAAAGATACGCTCAAGATGCTGTTGATCTTTGAGACAGCCAGGTCAGGATTGGATGTGGGCTTGGAAAAAGATTTTATAAAAAATCTGCCGGCTGAGGTTGCAAGAGACAACATCATCAAGATGTATAGAAAGCTTTTCTAGACATGAGCATCTTGGCAAAGTGGCAAACCTAGCCGGAGACTTTCCCCATCGACAGAAAGCTTTACAGCGCAAGCCGTAAGCGAAGCGATTCGGGTATTGGGTCTGGGGAAGGACAGGGCGCACCGCAGGCCGGCGCGTGCAGTCACTCAGATGCAGCTAACAAGTGAGCTGGCTGTGAAGTCGGCGGATAGTCAGGCAGTGCCTTACAGCGCAGCAGCCAAGTGGCAACACCTGGCGTCCAGGCTGAGCCACTGCTCCGCCGCATGCTGCAAAGCACTCAACTCTCCCGTAGTAAACAGCATGCATTGCTCGGCAGGCGCCATGGCCTGGGCGGGTTTGCGCAGCATGCCGGTGGCGTGGAGCAGGCTGTAGGTGCGGCGGGCTACGGGGGCGCCGGTGTCGATGAGGGTGGTGTCGGGGCCGACGAGGCTGCGCAAAGTGTCGGCAGCAAAGATGTAGTGGGTGCAGCCCAGCACCAAGGTGTCTATTTCGCCAGCGTTGGAGCCAAATGCACCCATGGCGTTGGTGTATTGGGCGCACAGGGCCTGGATCTGTGCAGCGCTTTGCTCGGCGGGGATGTCGGGGCGGGTGCTGTCTTCAATGGCGCGAGCCAGGCCTGAGCAGGCTTGCACCACAAAACGGGTCTGGGCGGCGTTGGCGGCTTGCAGCGCGGCAAAGCGGGCGCTGCTGACGGTGCCGTGCGTGGCGATGACGCCTACCGTATGGGTTTTGCTTCGCAGCGCAGCGGGTTTGAGCGCGGGCTCCACGCCGATGATGGGCAGGCCGGTGTTGGTGTCGCGCAGGCCGTCTACGGCTGCAGCGGTGGCTGTGTTGCAGGCAATTACCAGGGCTTTTACATCGTGCTGCTCGCGCATCCAGCCGGTGATGTGGGCGCTGCGCTCTTGCACAAAGGCGTCGCCTCGCTCGCCGTAAGGGGCGTTGCCACTGTCGGCCAGGTAAACAAAGCGTTCGCCGGGCAGCACTTCGCGCAGGGCGCGCAGCACGCTCAGGCCACCAATGCCGCTGTCAAAAACACCAATGGGAGATGTGGGGCTGGGCATGGCGGCAGAAGGTGGCGTGCAAAAGCAAAAAGCCGATTGTAGGGAGCTTTGCCAGCCCGCGTGCGCTGTTTGCTTGCCTTTCAGTCCACTTGGGCCAGCAGCATGATCGATGTAGCCAGCACGCTCACCACCCACACCAGCAGCGCCACCGCCAGCACATGTCCCAGGCGTGTGGCTTGGGGGCGCCAGCGTTTGATCAACAAGTGCGCCGGGGTGATGAGCAGCGCTTGCAAAAAGCTGGCCGATATCAGCACGGGCCACAGTTCGTCGTTGCGGATGCGTTTTAGCAAGGCCGCATCGCCCGCCCAGCGGAAAAGCTGCTCGGCCGGCGCATAGCTGGCAAAACCGGGCAAGCCCAGGAACACGAACGACAGCACCAGGCCCGCCGCCGTGCACAGCAGCGGAATGCGCAAGCTTTTGATCCAAGCCCAAAGACGGTGTATTAGCGCCATGGCTGCATTGTGCCTGTGCAGTGGAGGTTCAGAAATGATAGCGGTAGCTCATGGTTTGTTATGTGTTTGCAACGTAAATCAGCAGATTTTTGCTAGCACAGTGCGGTGGTGCTATTGACCCACAATCCCGACTCAGACTCTGGCCCAGGCGCCAGCGCAGCGGCTGGCGCAGGTGTATAAATTTGCCTTTGTCAAATTGGCGCATGGTCGCTCAGCGCTCCAGCGCCGCCGCAGCTCTCGCGCTGCCAAACCAAACAACAAGGAACTTGCAGCCATGGGCGCGCAATGGAAAGCAAAGGGCAAGGCGCTGGTCGCTGATGCCAAAGGCAAACTCTTCGGCAAACTGGTCAAGGAAATCACCGTGGCTGCCCGTCTGGGCGGCGGCGATCCCACCAGCAACGCGCGTCTGCGCATGGCGGTGGAAGCCGCCCGCAAGGCATCGATGCCCAAGGACACGCTGGAGCGTGCCATCAAAAAGGGCTCGGGCGCTGGCGCCGACGCGGTGAACTATTCGACCGTGCTGTTCGAAGGCTACGCTCCTCACCGCGTGCCGGTGATGGTGGAATGCCTGACCGACAACCCCAACCGCACCGCGCCCAATATGCGCGTGTGCTTCCGCAAGGGCCAGCTGACCGCCGTGGCCTGGGATTTTGACCACGTGGGCATGGTCGAGGGCGAGCCCGAGAACGGCGCCGATGTGGAAATGGCCGCCATCGAAGCCGGCGCGCAAGATTTTGAGGCGGGCGAGGAAGAGGGCGTGACCCTGTTCATCACCGATACCTCTGATTTGGACACCGTGGCCAAGGCGCTGCCCGCACAAGGCATCAAGGTGCTGTCGGCCAAGCTCGGCTACAAAGCCAAGAACCCGGTGAGCATGGGCGGTTTGTCGGCCGAAGCGCAAGAAGAAGTGCAGGCGTTTTTGGCCGGCCTGGAAAACGACGACGACGTGCAGCACGTGTACGTTGGCCTGGTTGACTGAGCGCCATGCGCAACACCCCACAAGCGGCCCGAGCGGCCGCTTTTTTGCGGGCGCCAGAGCGCAAGCCTGCTTGTCTGCCAGGCAAAATGCTTAGCAATTGGTGACGGCGGGCGCAAAGCTATTGACAGCGGGGCCGAGTTGTGCAGAAATGCGCCTGCGCTGGTCTTCGGCGCAGTTTTTAAAAAGAGCAAATTCCATGAAAAAACTCATTGTCCTCGCCGGTATCGCGCTGGCATCCCAGTTTGCCTTGGCCGCCGACAAGGCTCCCACCGCGCAGCAGCAGCTGATGGGCACCTGCAACGCCGAGGCCAAGACCAAGGAGCTCAAGGGCGACGACCGCAAGTCGTTCATGTCGAGCTGCCTGTCGGACGGCCGCAAGCGCCAGCAAGAACGCATGAAGTCTTGCAATGTGGATGCCACCGGCAAGAAGGGTGACGAGCGCAAGGCGTTCATGAGCGAGTGCTTGAAGAAGTAAGCGCAGCCAGCCCAAAATAAAAAGGCCTGCACATGGCGTGCAGGCCTTTTGTTTTTGGGCACCATGTTGAGTGAGTTCCTGGCAGCTCTTTGCTGCAGTTCAGGCTGGCGAGAGCGCGTTCCACTGCGCCACAAAGGAGGCACGAAACTCTTGCAGCCATTGCGCGCGGCGGCTGGCCTCTTGCCGGCCGGCTTCGGTCTGCATGCTGGCGGGGAGTTGCAGCAGTTTGCTGGCGATGTGGTCTAGCGTGTAGCGCTGGTCGTCCAGGCTGCGCTGGGTGGCGAGCGGGTCGCTCTCGTGTGCCAGCGTCCGGCCCAAGGCGCCACCGATGTGGAACATGCGGGCCAAGCCGACGGGGCCGAGGGCGTCCAGCCTGTCGGCGTCTTGCACGATCTGGGCCTCCAGCGTTTGTGGCGCGATTTGGGCGGAGTAGCTGTGTGCGGCAATGGCATGTGCGACCGCATCAATTTTGTTTTCGGCAAAGCCTTCTGCACGCAGCAGCGTGGCAGCGCGCTCAGCCGCCAGGCGTGAAGCCTGTCCGCGCTGCGGGTGGTTTTTGGGCAGGTTGACCAGGTCGTGCAGATAGCAGGCCGCTAACACCACCAAAGCGTCAGCTTGCGGATAGTGTTGCAGCAGTTGCCGTGCGTTGCCCCACACGCGTTGCAGGTGCGCGTTGTCGTGTGCGGCGTCCTGCTCCATGGTTTGGGCGGCCAGTTGCTGCAAGCGTGGCAGCCAGTGTTGCAATTCGGTTTGATCGGGAAGAGAGCTCATAGCCAACGTCGCACGCGGCGCAAATAGTCTTGGTAGGGCGTGCCAAAGCGGGCTTGCAATATGCGCTCCTCAGGCAGTATCTGAAAGCGCGTGATATAGCCCACAAAAAGCGGCAGCACCAGCAAGCAGGCCGGCTGGGCCAGCCACACGGCCCAGGCCGTGAGCAGCAGTGCCATGCCCAGGTACATGGGGTTGCGCGAGTAGCGGTAAATGCCGTCTTGCACCACGGTGCTGGAGTTTTGCGGCGCCAGCGGGTTGACGGTGGTGCGGTGCCGGCGGAAAGCCAGCAAGCCGGACAGATCTGCCGCGCCGCCCAAGGCCACCAACAGCAGCGTCAGCGGCAGGCGCCAAGGGCCAGCCCAGGCCGAGCTGGGCCAGTAATGGGCTACGGCCCACATCAGCGCTGCGCAGAGCAGGGCGACGACGGGCGGCGGTATTTTCAGTTCCAGGGCGCGCACGCTGCACCTCGGCTTATTGGTGCTGGAAGACCAGCGTGCGGTTGTTGGCCGGCATGGCGTGGTCTTGCAGCAGTTGCAGGCCGTGTTGCCGGGCGAGGGCGAGCACGTCTTCGATGTGGCGGATGCCGCAGTTGGCATCACGCGAGCGCAGCCAGGCATCAAAGGCGCGGTTGCTGTCGCTGGTGAACTGGCCGTTGTAGTTGAAGGGGCCGTAAACCGCCAGCACGCCTTGCGCTGGCAAGTGCTGCCCGGCCAGCGCAAACAGTTGCTCTACCAGCGGCCAGGCAACGATGTGCAAGGTGTTGGCGCTGAAGATGGCGTCGATCGGCGCTTCGCCGGCAGCTACGTCAGGCCATTGCGGCTGGCGCAGATCGAGCGTGACGGGCGCACGCAAATTGGGCGAAGGCTGCGCTGCGTGCCAAGCCTGTATGCCGGCATGGTGCTCGGGCAGCTCGCTGGTTTGCCACACCAAATGCGGCAGTTGTGGTGCAAAGTGGACGCTGTGCTGGCCGGTGCCTGATCCAATTTCGAGCACATGGCGGCGCTCGGCCAACGCATGGCGCAGCACGCCGAGAATGGGCTCGCGGTTGTTCTCGCAGGCTTGGGAAAAAGGCAGATCGGTCATGGGCAGAGCACGGGCACAAAAAAGCGACCTGCCGAGTATGCAGCAGGTCGCTGGTGCAGGGTGCTTGCGGGCTATCCGGCTATGGAGCTATCAGTTGCCGCGCACCATCTGCATGATCTTGGCGGTGTTCAGGCCGCGCGCCGTCTCTTGCATTTGTGGCAGGTAGCGCTCTTGCAGGGCGCGGCCGTCTTGCATGACGTGCTGGTAGGCGTTTTTCAGCATCTCGGTGGAGAGCTGGCGGCCGCCGGCGTAGTACTGGTTGGCCACATGGCCGAGCGCGTAGGTGGACGCAAAGCTCATGCCGCTGCTCACTGCTTGGCGCCCCAGGCCGCCGAACATGCCTTTACCCGCTTTGCCCAGCAGGCCGCTGAGCAGTTTGCGCCCGGCTTGCTCCAGGTATTGCGAGGTCAGGCCCACGCCCAGCGCGGCCAGCAGGTCTTTGATGTGGCCGCGGTCGAGCTCGTAGCCGTAGCTTTGGCCGATTTGGTAGACCAGGCGCATTTGCAGCGGAATGATGGCCAGCGTGGAGAGGTTCTCGGGCAGCAGCTCGATGGCGCCGTTCATGATGGAGGCTTTGAGGATTTTGCTGTCCATCTCGGCCGCGCTGAGCTGGCTGGGGCGGCGCTGCGCGCCTTGGCCAGGCAAGCTGTCTACCGCAGCCGGGTGCGGAGCAATGGCGCTGTCGGCCGGCGCAGTGGGCAACGGCGCTTGCAGCGGCGCGTCGGCAACGGTTTGGGCTTCCAGCTCAAAATGCAGTGGCGCGGCAGCTGCAGTGCTTGTCGCTACGGCAGCGGCAGTGCTGGTGTTGGCATGCGTTACTGCTGGCGCGGCGTTGCCGCCGCCCATGCCCCAGGCTTGGCGCAGCGATGCCAGAAACGCCTGCTCTTTGGCGCTGGTCTGGCCGTCGGCTTCGCACACGCACACGGCCATTTCGTAAGCGAGCTGTCGTGCTTCGGTGCTGGCCAAACGGGCAACCACATCGGCCAGTTGCACGCGGCGCAGCAGCACGTCCTGGTACAGGCTGGGTAGGTTGATTTGCTGGTCGCCCGCCAGGCTTTCGGCCACCTGGCGAATTTGCTCGCGCTCGCGGTCGTGCTTTTCGCCGTCGGCAAATGAGGCCAGCAGGCAGATCGTGAGGGTGGCGCGGATTTCTTCAGCGGTCATGGCAAGTCCTGAAAGGTCTGGTCATCAAAGAGTGCGTTGGAGCGCCAGCGGGCGCTCTGGTTCCCGCTGGCAAGGTTACTTTATGCAAATTTTGGGTGACGGCTGCATGACTTGAAAGTGTGCAGGTTTGGGCTTGGCGAGCGTACAGGTGTTAGGGCAGAACCGGGCAAGGCTGGCCTTGCCAGCGGGCGCTGTAGAGCACGCGGCTGGCAGTGAGGCTCAGCCTGGGCGAGACATCCAGACCGCCGGCCTGCAAGGCGCTCGCCGTCCAGCGGTTGCAGGTGTTGAGCAGGTGGTAGCGGCCGGTGGCGTGGTAGAACTCGCTGTTGCCATAGATGCCTGGGCCGGCCGAGATGGGCGCGTTTTGCGCATCGCGCTCAAAGCTGGCGGCCACCCAATCGGCCATGCGCTGGTATTGCGCGGGTGTTACGCAAAATTGCGCTACATCGGCGTTGTGCGTAAAGCGCGGCATGTCGGGCACAGCCACCACATGCATGACAGCGCCTTGCGAGTCGAACATGGCTTGCAAGGCCAGTTCGGTGTTGACTTCGGTGGCGCGGTAAAAGCCCACATCGCCCCAGCCAATTTCGTAATACGCGGCTTGCGGAAAACGTTGCTGCAGCGCTGGCAAACGCTGGTGGATGGCGGCCGCCGGCAGCAGCAAGCCCGCGTGCCAGCCATTGCCAACAATGGTGATCGGTACCGGCAGCTCCCCCACACTCAGGCGCGCCGGACCCAGCGCCAAAGCCCCCAGCACCAGCAAGGCACAGCCCTGCCGCAGTCGGGCGCGCAGGCGCAACACCTGCAGCAGGCTGGCACTGCGCTCAGCCATGCAGGCAGCGGCGCCAAGGGTGGCGAAGGAAGGTGGTTTTCATCCGGGCGATTTATGGGGTGGGCGCTGGCAAAAAATATACACCGGCTCTTGTCATCCCCCGTGCTGGCCGCACGTTATGGGTTCGTCCGTTGTTTTTTCTTGCTAGGAGTTCTGCCATGTGGAAGCTCGGCCGTTTGTTCACCATGTTTCGCAAAGAGTTGCTGATGGCTTGGGCTTTGCTGCGCGACCCGCGTGCGCCCAAATCGGCCAAGGCGGTGATTGTGCTGGCGGGCTTGTACGTCATCAGTCCGGTGGATTTTGTGCCCGATTTCATCCCCATTCTGGGCTGGCTGGACGACGGCCTGATCGCCTATCTGCTGATGCAGCTGGCTTTCAAGTTTTTGCCCAGCGATTTGCTGGCGTCGCTAGAAGCGATGGTAGGGGACCGCCGCCAAGCCAAAACCAGCGTCAAGCCCTGAGCGGGCTCTAAAAGGAGGGTACCTTGGTGGCGTAATCGTGGTGGCGAAGTCAGCCGAAGCGCTTGTGTTGAAAGTCTTCGTTTTGAGGTGGCGAGATGGCCGCGTATGCTTTGTTGCGGGGTCTTGCCGTACCCAGGTACTGTCTGCACCCCCGACGCCGCGCCTACGCGGCCATCTCGCCATTGCGGTGAACTATTCCAGCGCCCGCTTCGCTGCAAAGCGATGCTGTTGCTTGGCTGGCGAACAGTTAAGCGGCTGGGCTCAGCCTGGCGTCCAGCCTTTGGGGACGCGGGGTTTGTCGATGCGGGCCAGCTCGCAAACCACATCGGCCATGCCGGAGAAATCAATGCTGCCGTGCTGGCTGGCGCGTGCCAGGCTGTAGCTCTCGTGCACGGCGGCGGCCACCGGCATGGGTACTTTGGCGGCGTGCGCTGCGCCCACCACCAGCGACATGTCTTTGTGCGCCAGATCGATGGTGAAGCCCGGCGTGGTGTCGCCCACCAGCACCTTGTTGGCAAAGTTCATGCGCAGCTGGCCGTTGGTGGCTGACGTGCCCAGCAGCACTTGCAGGGTTTTGGTGATGTCCAGCCCAAAGCGTTGCGACAGTGCCAGCGCCTCGGCGTTTACCTGCGTCAGCGAGACAGCCACATAGTTGTTCACCAGCTTGGTGCGCCCGCCCGTGCCCACCGGCCCGCAGTGGTGGGTGGTGGTGCCCATGGCGTTGAGCAGGGGTTGCACCCGCGCAAAATCGGCATCGCTCGCGCCCACCATGAAGAGCGATTCGCCCCGGTCGGCGTGCTCGGCCAGGCGGCCCACGGGTGCGTCCACCATGCTCAGGCCTTTGGCGGCGGCAAGCTGGGCCAGCTTGTCGGTGGCGAGCGGGTCGATGGTGCTCATGTCCATCAAAATCGTGCCGGGTTGGGCGTGGGCAAAAATGCCGTCGGCTGCCAGCGCGATTTGTTCTACCTCTACCGACGAGGGCAACATGGTGATGACGATGCTGCAGTCGCGTGCAATCTCTGCCACTGGCGCCGCTTGTGCGCCCAGCGCTACCAGTTCTTGTACGGCTGCGGCGTTCAGGTCGTTCACCTTCAGCGCAAAGCCTTTTTTCTGCAAATTGGCGGCCATGGATTTGCCCATGCGCCCCAGGCCGATAAAGCCGATTTTTTCTGCCATTGTGTGTCTCCTTGTTGCTGGGCTGCCGCCCGGTAGGGGCCGGTGTGTTCCGGTTTTTTCTGAGGCCATCATCGCGGAGACAGTGCCGTTTGCCCTGTCAATCACAAGACATGGTGGTGCTACCCAGCCAGGCCGTGGCACAGCTTCTTACAGCCAGGCCGCGAGGTTTGCAAACTTCCACATTTGCCAGGGCGGCAGCGTGCTAATGTGCGGTTCTGTGCGCGCTTGAGGTGAATCAAGCCCGCCATGTGATTTGCAAAGGACTTCCGTATGAAAAAACTCGCCATCTCTACCGTTTTGTTCGCAGCGCTGGGCGTGGCCCAGGCTTCGGGTCTGGGCGATGCCGTCAAGGGCCAACTGGGCGGCTCGGGCAGCGGCTCATCGGCGGCCACTTCAGGCCTGGCTGGTGCCTTGGGTGGTGGCGGCGGCGCCTCGGCCCTGTCGTCGCTGGGCGGTTTGACTGGCGCGGGCACGGCCAGCAATGCAGCCGGCGTGATCACCTATTGCATGAAGAACAACTACCTCAACGCCGACAAGGCCGCGCAGATGAAAGACCAGTTGCTCGGCAAGATGGGGCTGGGCAAAAAGGAAGAACCCAAGGACGAAGGCTATATGAGCGGCCTGTCGGGCATGATCAAGGGCTCGGACGGCAAGACCTTCAGCCTCGACAGCATCAAGGGCAAGGCCAAGGAGAAAGCCTGCGACTTTGTGCTCGACAACGCCAAGTCGCTGCTGTAAAACAGTTCAGTCCCCAAAGCCAGTGCAGCGCACCACTGCACTGGTTTTTTTGCGTCTGGCCCGGCCTGAATGCCGCAGGCATACCCGCTGAGCGGCGCTGCAGAGCCAAGCCAGCGACAATACAAGTCTTTCTCGGCTGGCAGTCTGCCAGCGGCCCTAGTTTTTGTTGCCTGTTTTCATGACCGTTTCCGCTGCCCGTGTGCTGTCGCTCATCCCGCCGATGACGCAGCTGAACACGCCTTATCCCTCGGCTCCGTATTTGACGGGTTTTCTGCGCTCTCGCGGCGTCGATGCCGTGCAAGAGGATTTGGCGCTGGCGCTGGTGCTGCGCTTGCTCTCGCGCGATGGCCTGGTGCGCATCATCGATCTGGTGCAGGCGCAGTTTGATGCCGATCCAGGCCGCTTGTTCAGCCCGGCCGTGCAAAGCTTCATGGGCCAGCGCGAGCAATACCTGGCTACCGTGAACCGCGTGGTGGCCTTTTTGCAGGGCAAGGACAGCACGGCCAGCCACCGCATTGTCAGCCGCGGCTGGTTGCCCGAAGGCCCGCGTTTCGAGGCGCTGGAGCACTATATGGACGACGGCAGCGGCGACCCTGTCGGCTGGGCCTTTGGCGCGCTCGGCCAGCAAGACCGCGCCAAGCATTACGCCACCTTGTACTTGAACGATTTGGCCGATGTGATCCGCGATGCGGCCGACCCGCGCTTTGAGTTTGTGCGCTATGCCGAATCGCTTTCGGGCAACCAGCCCACTTTCGATCCGCTGGCCCAGGCCTTGGCTGCGCCTTACACCTTGGTCGATGAAGCGCTGGCCGATTTGACGCGCCAAGCCATGCAGCGCCACCAGCCCACGGTGGTGCTGCTGTCTACGCCTTTCCCAGGCTCGGTATATGCGGCTTTTCGGATTGCGCAGCTGATCAAGGCCGAGTTTCCGCATATCCAAACCGTGCTGGGCGGCGGCTTTGTCAACACCGAGTTGCGCGAGCTGGCCGAGCCGCGCGTGTTTGACTATTTTGACTTTGTCACGCTCGATGCCGGCGAACGCCCTTTGCTGGCCTTGCTGGAGCATTTGCGCGGCGAGCGCGGCCGCTCGCGCCTGGTACGTACCTTTGTGCGCGGGGACGATGGCGCTGTGCAATACATCAACATGATGGAAGCGGACATTGCCTTTGCCGAGGTCGGAACACCAACCTGGGATGGCTTGCCGATCCACGATTACCTGTCGCTGCTGGACATGCTCAACCCCATGCACCGCATGTGGAGTGACGGCCGCTGGAACAAGCTCACCATCGCGCACGGCTGCTACTGGAAGAAGTGCAGTTTTTGCGATGTGAGTCTGGATTACATCGGCCGCTACGAAGGCGCGAGCGCTACCGAGCTGGCCAACCGTATCGACGCCATCGTGGCTGAGACCGGGCAGACCGGCTTTCATTTTGTCGATGAAGCGGCGCCGCCCAAAGCGCTCAAGGCTTTGTCGCAAGAGCTGATTGCGCGCGGCACGCATATCAGCTGGTGGGGCAATATCCGCTTCGAGAAAACCTTCAGCCCCGAGCTGGCGCAGCTCATGGCAGACAGCGGTTGTATTGCCGTGTCGGGCGGGTTGGAAGTGGCCTCGGACCGCTTGCTCGATCTGATGAAAAAAGGCGTGAGCGTTGAGCAGGTGGCGCGTGTGACCAAGGCGCTGACCGAGGCCGGCATCTTGGTGCACGCTTACCTGATGTACGGCTTTCCCACGCAGACGGTGCAAGACACGGTGGACGCGCTGGAATATGTGCGCCAGCTGTTTGAGAACGGCTGCATCCAAAGCGGCTTTTTCCACCGCTTTGCCTGCACCATCCATTCGCCCGTGGGCCAGAACCCGGCCGAGTACGGCGTGAGCTTGCCCGAGCAGCCGCCCGCCACCTTTGCCCGCAACGATATTCCGTTTGTCGATGCCACCGGCGTGGACCACGATGTGCTGGGCCTGGCGCTCAAAAAGGCCATCTACAACTACATGCACGGCATCGGCTTGGAAGAGGATGTGCGCACCTGGTTCGACATCAAGGTGCCCAAGCCGACGGTGCCGCGCAACAAGATCGCCAAGGCGCTGGCGGCCAAGGGCTGAACGAGCCAGGCGGTTAATCCCAAACCGGTGCCAGACCTTCGGGGTTCACTTCGCGGCCATTGCGCTCCAGTTGTGCAATGCGGGCCATGTCTTCGGCGTCCAAACGCAGTTGCTGCGCTTTCAGGTTGCTGGCCAGGTTTTCGCGCTTGGTGGACGAAGGAATCACGCTGTAGCCCAGCTGCAGAGCCCAGGCCAGTGCCACCTGGGCAACGGTGGCTTGGTGCTTGGCGGCAATCTCGGCCAGCACCGGGTCTTGCAGCACCTTGCCGTAAGCCAGCGTCATGTACGAGGTCACGGCAATGCCTTGCGCTTGCAGATAGGCGGTCAGCTTGCGGCCTTGCAGGTAGGGGCTCAGCTCGATCTGGTTGGTGGCAATTTCACCCGCACCAACGGCCGCAATGGCTTGTTCGGTGAGCGCGATGTTGAAGTTGGAGATGCCGATTTGCTGCGTCAAACCCTGGGCCTTGGCCTGAGCCAGTGCTGTCATCATCTCGTCAATGGAGACGCCGTTGCCCGGTGCAGGCCAGTGGATAAGCGTCAGGTCAACGCGGTCGGTACGCAGCTTTTGCAGGCTCTCTTGCAGGCTGGGAACCAGCTTGGCCGGGCTGTAGTTGTCGACCCAGATCTTGGTGGTAATGAACAGCTCGTCGCGGGCCACGCCGCTTTCGGCAATGGCTTGGCCTACTTCGGCTTCGTTGCCGTAGATTTGTGCGGTGTCGATGGCGCGGTAGCCCACGTCGAGCGCATTGCGCACCGAATCAATAACAACGGGGCCTTGCAGGCGGAAAGTGCCGACGCCAAATTTAGGAATACTCATAGGAAAGTTCTTTGAGGTGGTTTGCAGATGCAGCGTTTGCGGGAGTGCTGAAACAGGCTCTGACGCTGCCAAGCCCGCCAGTGTGCGCCCAAGTGCGCGGCAGATAAAGCAGGGCAACGGCCAAGCACTTGTGCCGTGGCATCACAGATGGCTGTCGCTACTGGGCCATAGCTGCGTGCTTGCGCAAGGGAGCCACTGCTATAGTGCATTTCGACCTTGAGCAGCCGGATTTTCACCATGAGCCCACGCCCGCTTTTTGCCGACTACGCCGACCAAGCCGCTATCGACCAGGCCTACAACCCGGACGCGGTGGCCGTGAACCGCGCCCAGTCGATGGAGCACATGGCCGCGCAGGCGCACCAAGCCCGCAGCACGCTGGCCTGCCATCCCAAAGTGCCTTTTGGTGCCACGCTGGAGGAGTACCTGAACATCTTCCCCGCCGCGCAGCCCAACGCGCCGGTGCTGGTGTATTTGCATGGCGGTTATTGGCGCGCCAACCGTGCGGAAAATTTTGACGGTGTGGCGCTGGGCGGCGTGGCAGCGGGCTTTACCACGGTGGTGTTGAACTACGCGCTGTGCCCGTTTGTGACGCTGGACGAAATCGTGCGCCAGGTGCGCGCAGGTCTGGTGTGGGTGCACCGCCATATCGAGGGTTACAACGGCAATCCGCAGCAAGTGGTGGTGGCTGGCCACTCGGCTGGCGGCCAATTGACTGCCATGGCTTTGCTGACGCCTTGGCAGCGCGACTACGGGCTGGACGATAACTGGCTGGCCGGCGGCCTGATGGTGAGCGGCCTGTATGAGCTGGGCCCTTTGCGCTTCAGCTATTTGCAGCCGCTGATCCAGCTGAGCAGCGAGCTGATCGAGCGCAACTCGCCCGCCCGGCTGCTGCAGCCGCGCACGGTACCCGCCTATTTCTGCTGGGGTGGCTTGGAGCAATCGGCTTTTGCCCAGCAGTCGAGCCTGATGCACGAGCGCTGGCGTGCCGCAGGCAACACCAGCGAGCTGCAGCAGATTCCCGATTGCGACCACTTCAGCATTCTGCGGGGCTTTGACAGCGCCGATGGCACGCTGATTCGTGCAGCTCGCTCACTGCTGGCCGACAAAAACGCGCCATGAAGCAAGGGCAGTAAAGCGGAGCCGGGATCGCTTTACGAGCTGCCAAGAAGGCCTTCTTCGCTGCGCTGCCATATCCGCCGCCTTCCTACAAAAAGGCGCTGCGATTGCTTCAAAAATAAGCCCTTCTTCCCCGGGAAGGGCAACATGAAATTTGCGCATTTTGTTTTTGCTCTTGTGCATTGTGTGATGGCGGCCTTGTTCACGGCCTGTGCGCTGGGCTTGCTGTGGATCGCCGCCAGCAAAGGCTGGGCGGCTTTTCACAACGGCTTGGGGCGCGATGAGATGTTCAAGCTGGTCGAAGCCATGGGCGTACTCGCGGCCAGTGTGGTGGCTTTGCAGATTGCACAGACCATTCTTGAAGAAGAGGTGGTGCGCGACACGCACATCAGCGGCCCCACGCGTGTGCGGCGTTTCCTCTCGCGCTTTATGGTGGTGCTGGTGGTGGCCTTGGCGGTAGAGGCGCTGATCACCATATTCAAAGCCTCAGAAATGCACGAGCTCATGCCCAATGCCTCGCTGCTGATCGCGTCGGTCGGCATGCTGCTGGTGGGTTGGGGCGTTTTCATTCGCCTCAATACCGCTGCTGAAAAGCTGGAACCTGAGGCCATGGACGACGCCAAAAGCGAAGACGCCAAGGTGCAGAAATAGCCGCGGGCAGGGCTTGCTGCGGTGCCGCTGTGCGGCCGCAGATGTGCCGCGTCAGCCCGCGCTACCCATCACAACAGCAAAGGCGCTTTGGTACTGCTGAACTTTTTGCGCATAGTTGGCAGCGCCGGTGTCGAACACCCAGCGCTGAATGCCGGGCGCTTGCGCCAGGCCCAATTGGTGGGCCAGGTGCAGGGCGTCGAGCTGGGCTTTGAGGCCGCGCAGCATGGGCGTGTTGAACTCGCCTTCGGGGCGGATGCCGGTATCCAGAATGCTGGGCGCAATGGCTACGCTGCGTGCGCCGCGCAGGTTGCCCACGCGCAGGGCGCAAGCAACGGCAGCGGCGCTGGTCTCTGGCGTCCAGTCCTCGGGCTCGCCCATGCCTATGACCAGCAAAGTGGGCGATTTGGCTGCGGCAGGCGCACGGTCGATTAGCAGGGTTTCGAGCGAGCGGCCACTGAAGGCGCCTTGGCTGCGTGCCTGGCTCAGTTGGCCGCCCAGCGCCGCATCCAGGTTGGCGAGGCCGCCGGCCTGCGGCTGCTGGTTGATCTCGTGCGTGAACATGCAGGCACAAGACAGATCCACCTCGGCCCCGGTGCTGTCCACGGTGACCAGCTCTATCGTCACCCCTCGGTACTGGCCGATCACGGTGCGCTCTGTTTTGGCTGCCATCTGCATTTCCTTTCGTGCGGTTGCTGTCGGGGGCGCTGCGTCGGGTGGGCAGCGGCATCGAATGCATTCTATGAATTGGAAATGCCTGCCGATTTGGCATGGCTATGGTCTTGGTTTACAGCGCCTGTTTGAAGAAGCTGCGCACCGAGCGCTGGATCAGATCGGCATCGTTGTCGAGCGTGGCGACGTGGTAAGACTCGGCCAGCAATACCTGCTGGCGCAGCGGGCTGCCTATGGCGGCCATGATCATGTTGGCATTGACGGCGGGCACGATATGGTCCTCAGGCGACACCAGCACCAGTGCCGGCGCGGTGATGCGCGGCAGCAAATCCTTGGTCACACTCATCAGGCCGTAGATTTGCTTGATGGCAGGTACCGGCACATCGGCGTAGACGATCTCCTGAATGCCGGGCTTTTTGATGTCGCTGCCCACGCCGGGCACGGTGGCCGGCGCAGCGTGGTCAAACGCCAGCGCAGCCAGATCGGGGTTCTGAAACTCCACGCATGCGTTGATGGGCGCGATGGCTTTGAAGCGCCCCGGGTATTTGGCCGCCATATACAGCGTGAGTGTGCCGCCCATCGACAGCCCGCTGATAAAGATGTGCTTGCAGCGCTTTTCCAGCGCTTGTACACCGGCTTCCACCGAATCGATCCAGTCTTGCGCCGTGGTTTGCGCCATGGCGGCCGGCGTTTCGCCGTGGCCTTGCAGGCGCACGCCCAGCGTGGTCCAGCCTTCGGTCTGGTTCAAGTACTCGCCCAGCGGCTTCATGCAAGACGAGGTGCCGGTAAAGCCGTGCGAGAGCAGCACGCCGACCTCGTTGCCTTCATAGAGAAAGGGCTTGCCGCCTTCGATGATGTCTTGCTCGGTCATGGTTGTCTCCTGGATTAGCGCTTGCCAAAGATTGCTGCATCATAAAGACAGAAGTTGGCAGGCCGCCGCAGGTCAGCGTTTGCATGTGTCGCCGCTGTTCGGCAAACACGCCAGCGCGGTTTGCGCTTAAAGCAGCGCTTGCCTTTGCTGCTTGAGTGCAGCGCGGTCGATGCTGGCGGCCAGTTGCTCCATATCTGCCGCGCATACGCCCAGTGCGGAGAAGTGGGCTGCCCATCGGTCAACCATTGCGGCAACCTGCCGCATCAGCTCCATGGCGCGGGGCATTTTGATGCCGTATTCGTTGATCTGGCTGAGCGCGTTGCCCAGGCTGGACTCCGAGCCCGCGCTGCCCACGATGAGCGCCTGGTAGCCGAGGTTTTGCAGGCTGGGCACCACGTCATAAGCGGGCGTGAGATCGTAGTAGCCGTCCACCAGGTTCAGCGAGATGCTGTGGTTGCGCTCGTGGTCGTCGGTGTTGTCAACGAGGATGTTGAAGACCAGGCGTTTGAACAGCTCCTCGCGCATGGCCGCTTGACGATCGGGGTGGCCCAGGCGCAGCAAAATGCTGGCCAGGTTGGGGTAGCTGTATTCCAGCCCGGCGGCGCGCAAAGCGGTGTGGGCGGATTGGCAATGCACGCGGTAGGGGCCGATGCGGTCAAACCGGTCAATGGTCAGCGCATGCCGCGCTTTGCCGTAGCGCGGCGGTAGCGGCAGCACGGCCGTATTGGCCACGTACATGCCGGCCCGGGCAGCCAGGGTCATGGTGGCGTGTTCGATAAGCGGCGTGTCGACCGGGTCGTCCAGCTCGCTGAACTTGACGACGCAGGTGCCACGATCAGTCTGCAACAAGGCTTTGGGGCGCGCGCCGCCAAGCGTGACGCCGGGTTGCACGAGGCGCCGTATATCCGCCGTGATGGGCGCTTGCGTCTGCACGTCCTCCACCGCTGCGGCGAGCTGGGCCAAATCTTGCAGGCGCGGGTAAGGGCCCAAGTAACGGGGAATGTATTGCTCTGCCGAGGTGGAGATGCCCAGCGCGCCAAAGCGGTCGTCGCCCGCGAAGAGCAGCATTTCGAGAATGGACAGGCGCGCCGGCCGGTCTATGTGGCGAATGATGCGCTCGCCCCAGCGGTCCGGGCGGGCATCGTCCAGAGCGCCGGGGGCGGAGCCTCTTGCGCCGGCACTGAAAATTTGCCCGGCCACCAACGGTAGGTCTTCGCTGAGCGCAAAGTTCCACCAGTCGGGCGCATAGCGGAAGGTGGCGCAATCGGCCACCAGCTGCGAGAGGCTGACCTCGCCCAGCAGCTTGGGCTCGGCCGGGTTGAGCATGGCCCAGGCGTAGAGCTGGTCTTGCGGCACATAGCTGCGCGCGGATACGGCGGGCTTCATGGCTTTTTGGCGGCCGATCCGCTGAGCAGCGCGGCCAAGCCGGCTGCAGCGGGCGCTTGGCCTGATGCCTTGCTTTGGCCTGCGAGGTACTTGCGCATTTCTGCCTGCGGATCGAGCCCCAGGCGGGCGATGTCGGACACCTGGGCTGCGGCGGCCACTGGCGGGTGGTCATAGACCGCCGTATGGCCTTTGGCTCGTTTGGCGCTGCTTGCCGCTGCTGGCCGGGCGGCTGCTGTATGTGCAGGCTCTGCAGTCGGGTGCTTGGGTTTGCGCTGGCGCTTGATCTTGGCCACCTCTTTTTCCAGCGCCCCATGGTCGTTCTGCGGTGCAACCAGTGCTGCCAAGCCGATGCTCGGGTTGATCAGCCACATGCACATCACATACGAGGCCATGGCGACGGATGGGTCGCCGCGCTCGATACGCGCCATCGTGGGCTGCGATATGCCCAACTTCTTGGCCCACTGCGCCTGCGACTCGCCCCGCCGCTTGCGGGCGATGACGATGTTCTGCGCCAGCTGCTCAATTTGCTGGAGCACCGCTTGCGGGTAGTCGGCGGGGGACGTGTTTTGTCTGGGCATGCATAGATGTTAGGCTTTTTCTGATTTTGTGTAAATCTATGAATTTTTAAAATGATTTGCAGTGATTTTTGAGGATTCTATTCATAGATATTGATTTATTGCAAATTTCCAGTCATGTATGAGTAAGGATGGAAATTGCTCAAGTGCACGGTAAGCTGACGTGGCTCGCCCAGGCTTGAGGGGCTGAAGATGGCAAAAAGGCCCGGCGCGTGCGCGCTCGGGCCTGTGTCTCATCGCACTTGCGGATAGGCAGTTCGTCTCAGCCTGCGCTCAGATTTTCCGTACCTTCACTGGCAAACCTTGCCGCACCACGGCGCCCGATACCCAGTCGATCCAGACATTGTCTTTGGCGGGGCGCGTGGGGTCGGCGAAGCCCAGTGTGTTGAGATTCACGCCCTGGCCGTGTTGCGGGTTGGCGTGCGTAGATTTGCCATCTACGACATGCGCTACCGTGCCCAGTTGCTTGTGGCCGTAGCCGTGTTCGATGGCGACAGCGCCCGGCGCAATGCCGGTGCGCACCAGCGCCACGCCTTGCAGTTGGCCGCCGGGTGTGCTGAGCTCGATGTGGTCGCCGTTGGCAATGCCCAATCGGGCGGCGTCGTCCCGGTTCAGGCTGACGGGGTTGTGCGGGTGCACCTGGCGCAGGCGCGATGCGGCGATGGACATGCTGCTCATCAGGTTGGATTTGTAGCTGGTCATGGTCAGCGGCCAGTCCTGCTCGGTAAACACCTTGCGCATGTCCGAGCCGTCGGCCAGGCGCGTGGGGTACCAGGTGGGGCAGCCGCTGTAGCGCTCGCCGGTCATGGAGTGGCGCATTTTGGCCAGGCCTTCGTGCCAGAAAGTGGCGGGAAACTTGGCCTGCAGTTTGAGCTGCTCGCCTTTCCAGGCGTCTTCCACTTTGTCGAAGCGGCCGCCGCGGCTCATCACCATGGCGACGCGGCGTACCTCGTCGGGTTTGAGGCGTTGCTCGACAGCGGGCATCCAGCGCGTGAGGCCGGTGATGGCGATGTCGTCGTCACTCGCTTCAGGTACCGGCTTGCCGGCCTGGTAGGCGATGTTGCACATGCCGCGCAGGTAAAAGTCTTCGGCACTTTCCAGATCGAGCGGCTCGCCGTCTTTGGTGGACATGGCGTTTTTGCCGAAGCCGGGCAGTTGCAGCTGCTTGGCCACAGCAAAGATGAAGCTTTCCAGGCTGACGGGTTTGCCGTCGGCCGTTTTGGCGGTGGCGGCGTCAACCGTGGGCCAGCGCACGGTGCTGCTTTTGGCGATGACATCGGCCCAGGGCGCGCCAATGCCCCAGCTTTCGTAGGTGACGGTGTCGGGCACGATGTAGTCGGCCAGTGCCGAGGTTTCGTTGATGAACGGGTCGACCGAGACAAACAGCGGCAGCTTTTTCACATCTTTGATGCTGGCGGCCAGCGTATTCTCAAAGCCGCAGATCGCGTAGATCGGGTTGCTCATGTGGTTGATCCAGGCCTTGACCGGGTAGGGGTAGCCCAGTAGGCCGGCGGCCAGCATTTCGCTCGACAGCCCGCCAGGTGCTGGATACCACGGAGCCTGGGCCGGATAAGGGTTTTGGCCGGCCGCTTTTTTGCGCTGGAACTCGCTGGTTTTCTCGTACGGAAAACGGGTGCGCGACAAGGCCACGCCGCTGGCTTTGACAGCACCGGGAAACTGCGCAAAGTTGTAGCGCGGGCCGGGGCCAAAGGGGCCGAAAGGGCCGGCGTCCATGACCCAGCCGCCTTTGACGTTGAGGTTGCCGATCAGGTTGTTGAGCATGGCAATGGCGTAGGCGGTGTAGAAGCCCGAGCCGTTCATGGTGCCGCCGTGCGAGTTGGCCACAGCCTGCTTGCCGTGGCTGGTGAATTCGCGCGCCAGGTCTTCGATCTCTTTAACGGGCACGCCGCACAGCGCGGCATATTCAGCCAGCGTTTTGCGGTGCGACTCTGCGCGCAGTTTGGCAAAGGCGCTGCACACGGCAATCGGTGCTGGCGCTTCGCTGGCACCGGCTGCTGGGGCGGGTGTGAATTCGCGCTCTACCAAAAGCTCAGCGGCTTGTGCCACGGTGTGCGGGGCGAGTTGGCCGCCGGGCAGTTGCACCACAAAAACATCTTGTGCCGGTGTTTTGTCGTCCACCGGCTCGGGCATGGGCAGGCCAATGTCCGCACCGCGCAAGAACTGGCCGTAGCGCGGGTGCTTGGGCTCGTTGATGAGCAAGTGCGTGGCATTGCTCCACGATGCCTCGCCGGCTGCAGCCATGGCGGCCGGGCCAGGCTGGGTGAGGAACTGCATGTCGTAGCGCTCGTGGTCAATGATCCAGCGAATCAGGCCCATGGCCAGCGCCAGATCGCTGCCCGGTTTGACGGGCAGCCAGCGGTTGTTGTCGCCCGCCGCGTGGCTGGACGAGGTAGGCAGCATGGGCGATACCACCACGTATTTATAAGTGTTCTCGTCGCGCGAGCGTGCCTCGGCCAGCTCGCGGCCTACGCGCTGGAAAGGGTTGCCCGATTGCGCTGGCGATGTGCCGATAAAAAGACCAAAGCGGGAGTTTTTCCAATCGGGCTTGCCGTGCGGCATGCCGACCATATCGCCCAGCGCAGCGCCAGTGCCCACGCGGTAGGTTTGGCCGCAATAAGAGCCGTGGTTGGAGACGTTGACGGTGCCGAAGGCCTGTTTGGCAAAGCGGTTGATGAGCGGTGTGCGGCCTTCGTTGGAGGCTTCGGTGAACAGCAACTGGTTGGCTTTGGGACCGTACTCGGGATTGGCCGGGTCGATCAGTGTTTGCACATCGCGGATGGCACGCAGACCTTCAACATGGCCTTCGCCAAACAGGTTGCCGCCTTCGCAGATTTCCTGCACCAGCTGCTCCAGCGAAATCGTCTTCCATTGGCCTGAGCCGCGCGGGCCTACGCGCTTGAGCGGTTGGAGCACGCGGTGCGGTGCTTTCTGGTGCTCCAGCATGGCCGAACCTCGGGCGCAACTGGTGGCACGGCCCTCAAGGCCGTTGTCGCCGCCGAGCATGGCGTAGACATCGCGCACCGGCGTTTCCATCGGTGCAGGATGCGTGGTGGCCAGCGGGTGGTAAGGGTTGCCGGCAATGCGGATGATCTGGTTGTGCTTGGTGTCCACGCGCAGGCGCACGCCGCACTGCGTCCAGCAGCCCAGGCAACTTGACGGGCTGACCACTTGGCCGGGGTGGGTGCTGAGTTGGCCAGTGACCGGGTCGATGCGGAACTCCGGCGTGAGCGAGTTGCCGCGGGTAGCGCTCTTGGTGGTTTTTCCCGAGCTGCCAGTGATCAGCCCTTTGGCACCTTTGGCCACGGTTTCGCCGTAGCCTGCAGCAAATGCAGCCAGGCCGCCGGCAACTGCGCCGCCGCGCAACAGCATGCGGCGGCGGGCGGCATCGGTGTTGCCGGCTTGTTGGCCAGCTGGGGCTGCGGGAGCGGGGGATTTTTGGTTCTTATCTGTCATGTTTGGGCCTCTGGAGAGAAGCGGGCGCTGCAGCCATGTTTGGGCTGGCTGCGAGCGCTGAAATTAGTGGTTGTTTTGGCTGAGGGCGGGGTAGGTTCAGGCGGCGCTCGGCGCTTGGCGGGCGGGGAACAGTTCCAGCGCCCAAGTGGCCATGGCTACCAGGGCCACGCACAAACCGGCTACGCCCAGCATGCCCAGCAGCCCGTCGCCGCCCAGCGGCATGTGGTAGAGGTACAGACCGGCGCCGAACTTGGGCACGCCTTGCACGCCCATGAACAGCGCCCAGCGGAAGGCCCAGGCCGATGCGGCCAGGCCCGTGCCCAGCACCAAGGTGTAGCCCTTGGCGCCCAGGCGGCGCTCGCCCCGCAGCAGCGCTATCACCACCGCAGCGCCAAACACGCCCGAACCGAGCATTGCCATGCGCCACACCGGGAACTCGCGGAACAGGCGCAGTGCCAGATCAAACGAAGGGCTTTGGCCGCTGATACCGTAGATGCCCCAGGTGAGGGCGCTGACAACCAAGGCCGTAGCCAGGCCCAGACCGAGGCTGCGCAAGCCTTGCAGCGCCGCTGCATCCGGCTGCCAGCGGGCAGGCAAAAAGCGGTAGAGCACAAAGCCCATGCCCACGGTGGCGAGCCAGCCGCTGAGCGCCAGGTTGATTGGTACCCACAGCGTGTTCCACAAGGGGCGCGAGCGCACCACCATGATTTCTGCGCCGGTGTAGACCACGATGCTGAGTGTGGAGAGCACCAGCAGTGGGGCGAGCCAGCGCATCAACCCCGGTTTGCCCAGCCACCACAGCGCGCACATCAGCACGCAGAGGCCGACGAAAGTGGGCATCAGCACGGCGCCCAGACTCATCCACGACCAGGGTGTGAGATGTGCATAAAAGTGCCAGAAGCGGGCGGGCTGGTGCAGATCGGCCAGCAAAGCCACGGGCGCAGCAATGGCGCTCATGGCCAGCACCAGCACAGCCGTTGGCAACAGGCGCTGGCGCAGGCCGCCAGTTGGGCCAAAGACGCAGGCAGAGCTGAGCAAGGCCGCGCCGGTGGCAATGCCGACCAGAAAGAAATACTGCACGGCCCAGGGCAGCCAGGCGGCTTCGTACGCAGGGGTCAGGAGTTCGATGATTTGCATGGTGTGACGCCTTTCACAGATGCTCGGCCACCAGGCGCACCGTGGCTTGGCCGTCGACGCCGTTGACGAACTCATCGGGCAGGCCGATGTAGAACACGTGGGGCTTGGTTTTCATGCCGGGTTTGAGGACTTTGATCTCGTCCTTGTGCGCTGCAATGCGGTGGTTGATTTCGCTGTTGGCGTCGTTGAGATCGCCGATCACGCGCGCGCCGCCCACGCAGCTTTCCACACAGGCGGGCAGCAGGCCGGCTTCCAGGCGGTGCTCGCAGAAGGTGCACTTGTCGGCCGTCTGCGTTTCGTGGTTGATGAAGCGGGCGTCGTAAGGGCAGGCCTGCACACAGTAGCCGCAGCCGACGCAACGCTCGTTGTCGACAAGCACGATGCCATCGGTACGCTGGAACGTAGCCTGCACCGGGCAGACCGGCACGCAAGGCGGCTCGTCGCAGTGGTTGCACAGGCGTGGCAGGCTGACCATGGCTGGCGCGCGCTCTGGCCGGTCTACCTCGTACTGCAACACCGTGGTGCGGAACTGGCCGATGGGCGGCTGGTTCTCTACCGAGCAGCTCACGGTGCAGGCCTGGCAGCCAATGCATTTGCGCATATCTACCAACATGCCAAAGCGCTTGCCCTCCATGCCAGGGCGGCGGGCCGGTTGAAAGCTTGGGTCGCCGGGTGTAACTGCTTGTGCCGAGGCACTGAGGCCAAAACCGGTGGCCAGGGCTACCAAATCTTGCAGAAAGGATCGTTTGCTGGGGTTTGTCGTGGTGCTGATGTCAGTCATGGGAGCCTCGCTCAGAGATATCGCTACAACGAAAACTGGCATGAAATAAGTTTTCGATATATCGATATGCGAAATATGAGTGATAAATTGACTGAATGTGTTGATGCAAGTCATGCCAGATTGCGGTCGTAACCAAAAATGCGGCCGCTCGCATGCGCTGCCACCCGAGCGCCTGGGCAGGAGGAGGTGGGGCGGGTTGCGCGACAGCGGGCGAGAAAAGCCGTTTCAGCCCCTGGAGCAGCAGGCCCGTATTTCCGGGGTACTTTGCTTTTTTGCCTACAATGCTTGCTTTTGGCTGGCCCTGGTCAGCCGCTTTGGCGTGCCTGCAGCTCTGGCAGGACGCATGCTCCCCCGGCCCTTCTTTGTTTGTCGTTGATGCAGCACATTCGTAACTTTTCCATCATTGCCCATATTGACCATGGCAAGTCCACCCTGGCCGATCGTCTGATCCAGCGTTGCGGCGGCTTGGCCGAGCGCGAGATGGAGGCGCAGGTGCTGGATTCGATGGACATCGAAAAAGAGCGCGGTATCACCATCAAGGCGCAGACCGCGGCTCTGCAATACAAGGCCAAAGACGGCAAGGTTTACAACCTGAACCTGATCGACACCCCCGGCCACGTGGACTTCTCGTACGAAGTCTCGCGTTCGCTGTCGGCTTGCGAAGGCGGCCTGCTGGTGGTGGATGCATCGCAGGGCGTGGAAGCGCAGACGGTGGCCAACTGCTACACCGCACTCGATCTGGGTGTGGAAGTGTTTGCCGTGCTCAACAAGATGGATCTGCCGCAGGCAGACCCGGACAACGCCAAGGCCGAGATCGAAGATGTGATCGGCATCGACGCCAGCGACGCGATTCCCTGCTCGGCCAAGACCGGCATGGGCATCGACGAGATTCTGGAAGCCATCGTCACCAAGGTGCCGCCGCCCAAGGGCAACCCCGATGGCCCGCTGCGCGCCATGATCGTGGACAGCTGGTTCGACCCGTATGTGGGCGTGGTGATGCTGGTGCGCGTGGTGGATGGCGAGCTGAAAAAGGGCGAGCGCTTCAAGATGATGGCCACTGGTGCGGCCTACGAAGCCAACAATGTGGGCGTATTCACGCCGGCCAACTCGCCGCGTGATTCGCTCAAGGCAGGCGAGGTGGGCTACATCATTGCCGGCATCAAGGAGCTGAAAGCGGCCAAGGTGGGTGACACCATCACGCTTGAAAAGAAGCTGCCCAACAACCTGGGTCCGGCCGACAAGGCGCTGCCCGGCTTCAAGGAAGTCAAGCCCCAGGTGTTTGCCGGTCTTTACCCGACCGAAGCCAGCGAATACGACCAGTTGCGCGATGCGCTGGAAAAGCTGCAGCTCAACGATGCGGCGCTGCAGTTCGAGCCCGAAGTCTCGCAGGCGCTGGGCTTTGGTTTCCGCTGCGGTTTCCTGGGCCTGCTGCACATGGAAATTGTGCAAGAGCGCCTGGAGCGCGAGTTCGACCAGGACCTGATCACCACCGCGCCCAGCGTGGTCTACCAGGTGCTCAAGGCAGACGGTGAGCTGATCGACGTGGAAAACCCCTCGAAGATGCCTGACCAGGGCCGTATTGAGGAGATCCGCGAACCGATCGTGACCGTGCACCTGTACATGCCGCAAGACTATGTGGGCCCGGTGATGACGCTGGCCAACCAGAAGCGCGGCGTGCAGATGAACATGGCCTACCACGGCCGCCAGGTGATGCTGACCTACGAGATGCCGCTGGGCGAGATCGTGCTGGACTTTTTCGACAAGCTCAAATCGGTCTCGCGCGGCTATGCGTCGATGGATTACGAGTTCAAGGAATACCGCGCCTCGGATGTGGTGAAGGTCGATATTTTGCTCAACGGCGAGAAGGTGGATGCGCTGTCGATCATTGTGCACCGCTCGCAATCGGTGTACCGTGGTCGTGCGGTGGTGGCGAAGATGCGTGAGATCATCAGCCGCCAGATGTTCGACGTGGCGATTCAGGCAGCCATTGGCGCCAACATCATCGCCCGCGAAACCGTCAAGGCCATGCGCAAGAACGTGCTGGCCAAGTGCTATGGCGGTGACATCACGCGTAAGCGCAAGCTGCTCGAAAAGCAGAAGGCCGGCAAAAAGCGCATGAAGCAGATCGGCTCGGTGGAAGTGCCGCAAGAGGCCTTCCTGGCTATCTTGCAGGTTGAAGATTAAAGACAGAGCGAGCCAAGCGACACAAGCTATGCAAATCCTGACGACACTGATTCTGGCCGCCTTTGTGGCCTATATGGGCGCGTGGTACAGCGGCGCGATTGAAGGCAACTTTGCATTGCTGTTGTTCCTGGCGACGGTGGTCACCGGCGCCTATTGGCTGGCTGAGCGTTTTTACTTTCTGCCCAAGCGCAAGGCGGCGGCAACGGCCCTGGCTGCGAACGCCGCCGAGCGCCGCCAGCAACTCGGTGCGCAGGGCATTGACAAGGTCGATGGCGACGATGTGCAAGAAGGCCAGGCGCGTTTGCTGATGCAGCCCTGGTGGCTGGACTGGACGGCTGGTCTGTTCCCGGTGATCGTGGTGGTGTTTCTGCTGCGCTCGTTCTTGTTCGAGCCTTTCAAGATTCCCTCGGGCTCGATGATCCCGACCCTGCTGGTGGGCGACCTGATTTTGGTGAACAAATTCACCTACGGCGTGCGCCTGCCGGTGATCAACAAAAAAATCACCGAAGGCAATGCGCCCCAGCGTGGCGATGTGATGGTGTTCCGCTACCCGCCACAACCGAGCATGGATTACATCAAGCGCGTGGTTGGCGTGCCGGGCGACGAAGTGGCCTACCTCAACAAGCGCCTGACCATCAATGGCAAGCCGGTGCCCACCACCAACCAGGCCGATTATTTTGAGCAAGACGCCATGCGCTACTTCAAGCAGATTGAAGAGCAGTTGGGCGAAAAGACGCACCGTGCCATTACCAATGCCGATGTGCCGGCCTTTGTGCAGGGCGCAAGCGATTTCAAGTACCGCGAAAACTGCCGCTACACCGTCGAAGGCGTGACCTGCAAGGTGCCCGAAGGCCATTACTTCATGATGGGTGACAACCGTGACAATTCGTTGGATTCTCGATACTGGGGTTTTGTGCCTGATGCCAATATCGTCGGCAAAGCCTTCTTTGTCTGGATGAATTTCGGTAACATCAAGCGCATCGGATCGTTCAACTAAAAACAGTTTTCAAGAGGGAATGTCTATGCGAGCCATGCAACGCACACCACGCAGTCGCCAGCGCGGCCTGTCCTTTATCGGGCTGGTTCTGTGGGGCTTCATCATCGTGGCCGGGGTGGCAGTGGGCAGCCAGGCAGTTCCCGTGGTGATCGAGAACATGAACATCAAAAAAGCGGCCACCAGAGCGGCACGCCAGGGCTCTACCGTGCAGGAAGTGCGCGACATTTACCAGAAGGCCCAGGCGATTGATGACATGAAATCGGTCAATGCCAAGGATTTGGATGTGACCAAGGATTCCAATGGCAGCATTGTGGTGTCGTACAGCTATGAGCGCGACGTCCCCTTGTTCGGGCCGGCCTACCTGGTCTTCCGTTTTAAAGATAGTGTGAAATAGGTGGAAGCAGAACTCAGTCGATTGCAGGAGCGCCTGCAGTATTCATTCTCGAACGGTGCGTTGCTGCAGCGAGCGGTAACGCACCGTAGCTTTTCTGCGGAACACAATGAGCGCCTGGAGTTTCTGGGCGACTCGGTGCTGGGCCTGGCGGTCTCGACCATGTTGTTCCAAAAGCTCAAGACCACGCCCGAGGGCGATCTCTCGCGCATTCGGGCCAACCTCGTCAAGCAAGACACCTTGCACCAGATCGCGCTGCGCCTGGAGCTGGCCAAGGTTTTGCGCCTGGGCGAGGGTGAGGCCAAATCGGGTGGCCGCGAGCGCCCCTCGATCCTGGCCGATGCGGTCGAGGCCATCATTGGCGCCGCCTACCTGGATTCTGGCTACACCGTGGCCGAAGGCATTGTTCACCACCTGTACGAGCGCGTAGAAATCTCGCAGCACATGCCGGCGGCTTCCAAAGATGCCAAAACCGCCTTGCAGGAATGGCTGCAGGCGCGCAAGAAATCTGTGCCTCTGTACGAGGTCACGGGCACCAGTGGTGCCGCCCATGCGCAGACTTTCCTGGTGGAGTGCACGGTGCCGTCGCTCCATGCCCGCACCCAGGGCCAGGGTCCGTCGCGCCGCGCAGCAGAGCAGGCGGCCGCCGCCATCATGCTGCAACACCTGCAAACCGAGCATCGCTGAGCTTTTATGACTTCCAAAAAATCCCCTGCGGCTGACGCTGCATCCACCTCGCCATCGGGCCAGTCCATGGCCGACCTGGATGCCATGCTGGCTGCTGCCAAGCCCGGCGCTGCTGTGGCCCGCTCGGCCGAAGTTGCCGCCGCAGCCGAACCGGTAGCCACCGGCCCGCAGCGCTGCGGCCTGATCGCTATTGTGGGCAAGCCCAATGTGGGCAAATCCACGCTGATGAACGCGCTGGTGGGCCAGAAGATCTCGATCACCTCGCGCAAGGCGCAAACCACGCGCCACCGCATCACCGGCATCCGCACCAAGGACAGCACGCAGTTTGTGTTTGTCGACACACCGGGCTTCCAAACGCGCCACAGCACGGCGCTGAACAAGTCGCTGAACAAAACCGTGATGGGCGCCATTGGCGATGTGGACCTGATCTTGTTCGTGGTTGAGGCCGGCAGCTTCACCCTGGCCGACGCCAAGGTGCTGAGCCTGTTCAAGCCCTGTATCCCCACACTGCTGATCGCCAACAAGCTGGACACCGTGCACCGCCGCCATGAAATTGCGCCTTGGCTGCGCGATATGCAAGAGCGCCACCCGTTTGCCGAGTTCGTGCCCATGTCGGCCAAGAACAAGGGCGATATCGAGCGCCTGTTTGGCATTTGCGAAAAGTACCTGCCCGAGCAAGACTGGTTCTACGGCGCCGACGAGTTGACCGACCGCAGCGAGAAGTTTCTGGCCGCCGAAACCGTGCGCGAGAAGCTGTTCCGCTTTACCGGCGACGAGCTGCCCTATACATCGACCGTGGTCATCGACAAGTTCGACGAAGAGCCGAGCAAGGCGCACGGCCGCTTCATGCGCATTGCCGCCACCATCGTGGTCGAGCGCGACGGCCACAAAGCCATGGTGATTGGTGAGAAGGGCGAAAAGCTCAAGCGCATCAGCACCGAGGCGCGCCAAGAGCTGGAGAAGCTCCTGGGCGCCAAGGTCTTCCTCGAAGTCTGGGTCAAGGTGCGCTCGGGCTGGGCTGACGATGAAGCCCGCGTCAAATCCTTTGGCTACGAATAAGCAGCGGCCCGGCCGGGCGCGCTGAGGCGGCCTGCTCGGGCAAGCAACTGCCATGGCTGTCAAACGCGTCAACGACGAACCCGCCTTTATCCTGCACCGCTACGACTGGAGCGAGTCGAGCCTGATCCTGGAATGCTTCACCCGCCACCGCGGCCGCGTGGCGCTGGTGGCCAAAGGCGTGAAAAAGCCCACTTCCAGCTTTCGCCCGGTCTTGCTGGCGCTGCAGCCCTTGCGCCTGTCGTACGGGCTGGGCGCGGACGGTGCCTCCGATATCCACACCCTCAAAAGCGCCGAATGGGTGGGTGGCCACACCATGCCGGTGGGCGAAGGTCTGCTCTCGGGCATGTACCTCAACGAGCTGTTGATGCGTCTGCTGGCGCGCGAAGACCCGTTTGCCGAGCTGTTCGATATTTACGCTGGCGTGGTGCGCGTGCTGGCTACCGACCATGGCGATGTGCTGGAACCGGTGCTGCGCGCTTTCGAACTGCTGCTGCTGCGCGCGCTGGGGCATTTGCCATCGCTGGCGCAGCAGACCTTGTCGCTGCAAGCCTTGGAAGATGGTGCACACTACGTGCTGGTGCCCGAGGCCGGGCTGCGCGAGGCCACGCCCAATGAGCGCGCCAGCCTCAGCGGCGCGCAATGGCGGCAGCTGGAAGCCGCGCTCTGTCAGCCAAACCCGTATCCTCAGGTCCTCAGGGCTTGCGTCTTGTGTGCGGGCGAGTTAAAAGCGCAGTTGCGTGCTGTGTTGCAACACCATTGCGGCCAGCCGGTGCTGCGTACCCGCCAGTTGATGATGGACATTCAATCGCTATGACTCCCGTAAAAACCGCCTTGTCGGTCAACCTCAACAAGGTTGCCCTGATCCGCAACACCCGCCATCTGGGCATTCCGAGCGTCACGCGGGCGGCACGCCTGTGTCTCGAAGCCGGTGCGCAGGGCATCACCGTGCACCCACGCCCGGACGAGCGCCACATCCGTGCTGACGATGTGGAAAAGCTGGCCGAAGTGGTGGCCACCTGGCCGGTGCCGCGCGAGTTCAACATCGAGGGCAACCCTTTCCACAACCTGATGGACTTTGTGCGCAAGTACCGCCCGCACCAGGCCACTTTTGTGCCTGACAGCGAAGGCCAGTTCACCAGCGACCACGGCTGGAGCTTCCCGGATGATGCCGAGCGCCTGCAGCCGCTGATTGCCGAGTGCAAGGCGCTGGGTGTGCGCGTGAGCCTGTTCATGGACCCGATCCCCGAGCAGATGGCCGCCGCCAAAGCCGTGGGCGCAGACCGGGTGGAGCTGTACACAGAGCCCTATGCCGCAGCCTTTGGCACGCCAGATCAAAGCGCACAGATCAAGCTCTATGCCGCAGCGGCTGAGGCAGCGCAGGCGGTGGGCCTGGGCGTCAACGCCGGGCACGATCTGAGCCTGCGCAATCTGACGCCGTTTGTGGCCAATGTGCCTAACGTGCTGGAAGTGTCGATTGGCCATGCTTTTGTGACCGACGCGCTGGAGCTGGGCTACGCCGAATCCGTGCGTGCTTACCTGCGCTCGCTGGCGGCCCGCCCGGACGGCGTATTGCTGTAACCACGGCTTCGGGCGCTTGCCCTGCAAGTGCCCAGACCGAACCAGACCGAATCTCGCTAGACCATGATTTACGGCATCGGTACCGATATTTGCGACATCCGCCGCATCCGCGCCACGCTGGACAGGCAAGGCGAACGCTTTGCCCAAAAAGTGCTGGCCGAGGGCGAGCTGGCCGTGTGGCGCCGCCGCTCCGAGCGCTGGCCCGAGCGGGGCGTGCGCTACCTGGCCACTCGTTTTTCCGCCAAAGAGGCGTTCAGCAAAGCCGTGGGCCTGGGCATGCGCATGCCCATGACCTGGCGGCACTGCGAAATCATCAACCAGCCCAGCGGCAAGCCGGCCATTCAACTCCATGGCGAGCTGGCCACCTGGTTTGCCGCACAGGGTTTGTCGGCCCACATCACGGTGACGGACGAGGTGGATTACGCGGCCAGCTTCTGCGTCGTGGAAAAGCTTTGAACCATTGAACCGCTATTTTCAAAAACAGCCGACTGACCCGCTTTGCCGCAAAGCGCCAGCGCGCACCAGCCCTTACCATGGGCTCCGCCCCGTATTCACTCGCACCACACCATGAACCTCCACGCTCCTTTGATCATTGACATTGCCGGCAAAGCGCTCACCGACACCGACCGTGCGCGCCTGGCGCACCCGCTGGTGGGCGGCATCATCTTGTTTGCCCGCAACTGGGAAAACCGTGCTGCGCTGGTGCAGCTGTGTGCCGACATCAAGGCCGTCAAGCCTGACTTGCTGATTTGTGTAGACCACGAAGGCGGCCGCGTGCAGCGCTTCAAGACCGACGGTTTCACGCATCTGCCTGCCATGCGCCAGCTGGGCCAAATGTGGATGGACGACGGCCAAGGCCGCCAGCAACGCGAAGGCAGCGGCGCCATGCGCGCCATGGATGTGGCCACTGCCGCCGGCTATGTGCTGGGTGCAGAGCTGCGGGCCTGCGGCGTGGATTTCAGCTTTACGCCGGTGCTCGATCTGGATTACGGTGAAAGCTCGGTCATCGGTGACCGCAGCTTCCACCGCGACCCTCGCGTGGTTGCCACGCTGGCGCGCAGCCTCATGCACGGTTTGCTGCAGGCGGGCATGGGCAACTGCGGCAAGCATTTTCCCGGCCACGGCTATGTCAAAGCGGATTCGCATGTCGACATTCCGGTCGATGCCCGCAGCCTCAAGGCCATTCTGGCCGAAGACGCTGCACCTTACCCTTGGCTGTCCAGCGTGCTCACGGCCGTGATGCCGGCGCATGTGGTTTATCCCAAGGTGGACAAGCGCCCGGCAGGCTTCAGCGAAAAGTGGCTCAAAGACATTCTGCGTGGCCAGCTGCGTTACGACGGCGCCATCTTCAGCGACGATCTGAGCATGGAAGGCGCACGCCGCATCAACGGCCAACTTATCAGCTATACCGATGCTGCTTTGTCGGCCCTGCAAGCCGGTTGCGACATGGTGCTGCTGTGCAACCAAAGCCTGGGCCTGGGTGAGCATGTCGATGAACTGCTCGACGGCATGGATGCCGCCTTGCGCGATGGCCGCTGGGTTCCGAGCGAAGACTCGGAAGCCCGCCGCCAGGCGCTGCTGCCCGATACGGCGCCACAAACCTGGGACGAGCTGATGCACCAGCCGCATTACCAGCAAAGCCTCGATTTGCTGCCCTGATACTTCTTTCTCCAAGAAAAATCCGCTGCCCAATGGTTGGGTCAGCGGATTTTTTTATGGCTGCACGGTCTGCGAAAACCCTGGATTTTCAGTGCCTTAGCTGGGTGGAAGATGCGCCCAAGTCTTAGGTCTTATATCTAACATCAAACCCCTTGTGTTTTGCTCCAACAAAAGACCGCGGCCTACATGCAACTAAAGGTTGCGCCTACAACAAACATTGGCCATTGTCTCTACCATGCAAGAGTTTGGGCGATCTGGGCCTTTGGCGAGAAGGCTTGGGCCCAATGTGTGCATGCACTAGCAGTGCGTGTTGTCCTGGAGGTTCAGCTCTGCAAGCTGCGCTCCACGGCAAGTGATCGACCCCAAAAGTACCCCCAGCAACCGTCCGGCACGCCTGCGTGCGGCTGGGCCGTTTGCACGATGAAGGAACAAAACAATGTCTAACATATCTCCACCCAGCCGCAGGTCGTTCCTGCTGGCCTCGGGCGCCGGTGTGGCGCTGACCGGCGCTGCCGTGACTTTCCATGCCAATGGCAAGGAAACGCCCGTCAAGCTGGACCAGTACAAGCCTGAGTACCTGAACCCTGAGGAATGGGCTTTTGTACTGGCTGCCACGGCGCGTCTGATTCCTTCGGAAGGCGACGGCCCCGGCGCCATCGAGGCCCATGTGCCCGTGTTCATCGATCGCCAGCTCCAGGGCTACTACGGCAATGCAGAGCTGTGGTACATGGAAGGCCCGCACGATCCGGCTGCTACGCCTGACCGTGGTTGGCAAACGCCGCTGAACCCGGCACAGCTCTACCGCAAGGCCATTCCCGCCTTCAACGCTGCTTGCAAAGAAAAGTTTGGCAAGGAGTTCAAGGACCTGGCTGCCGAGCAGCAGGACGAAGCACTGACCGCACTGCAAAAAGGCCAGATCAAGCTGGACCCGGAGCTGAGCTTTTTCTTCAGCACCTTGCTCGCCAACACCAAGGAAGGCTATTTCGCCGACCCCATGCACGGCGGCAACTTTGGCATGCAGTCGTGGAAATACATCGGCTTCCCCGGTGCTCGTGCCAGCTACGCCGAATGGGTGGGCCAGCACAACAAGAAGTACCCGCTGGGACCAGTGTCGATCAAGGGCGAAAGGGCATAAACCATGGCACGCATTGAAAAGAAAAAAGACGTGGTCATCGTTGGCCTCGGCTGGACCGGCTCCATCGCCGGTATGGAACTGGCCGCGGAAGGCCTGGAAATTGTGGCACTGGAGCGCGGTGGCGACCAGAACACGGTGCCCGAGTTCAAGTACCCGAACCAGATTGACGAGCTGACCTATGGCGTGCGCCTGAAGAACATGCAGCGCCCCCGCCAGGCCACCGTGACGGTGCGCCGCAGCGACAGCGAAGTGGCGCTGCCTTACCGCTCGATGGGCTCTTTCCTGCCCGCCAACGGCGTGGGTGGTGCAGGCACGCACTGGAACGGCCTGCTGTGGCGCCCACAGCCACAAGAAATCCAGCTGCGCAGCTATGTGAAAGAGCGCTGGGGCGAGTCGATCATTCCTGAAGGCATGAACCTGATGGACTACCCCGTCACCTACGACGAGCTCGAACCCTTCTTCACGCAGTTCGACGAAGTGGCCGGTATCTCGGGCAAGGCCGGTAACCTCAACGGCAAGATCCAAGAGGGCGGTAACCCGTTCGAAGGCTGGCGCTCCAAAGAGTACCCCATGCCTGCGCTGCCCCACACCTACGACTCGACCAAGTTCGAAGCCGTGGCCAAGCAAATGGGCTACCACCCGTTCACCGCGCCTGCCGGCATTGCGTCTACCTCGTACGTCAACCCGTACGGCATGCAGATGGCGCCTTGCAACTTCTGTGGTTTCTGCGAGCGCTTTGGCTGCTACCAGTACTCCAAGTCGTCGCCCCAAACCGCGGTGCTCGACGCGCTCAAGCGCAAGAAGAACTTCAGCTACCGTACCCACTGCGAAGTGCTGCGCGTAGAAAGCTCGGAAGACGGCAAGACCGCCACCGGCGTGACCTACTTCGACTCGAACACCAACGAAGAAGTGTTCCAGCCTGCCGATCTGGTGATCCTGTCTTCTTACCAGCTCAACAACGTGCACCTGCTGCTGGTCTCGGGCATCGGCAAGCCTTACGACCCCAAGACCAATGAAGGTGTCACCGGCAAGAACTACGCCTACCAGATGAACGGCGGTGTGACCATGTTCTTCAAGGGCGAGTACTTCAACCCCTTCATCGGCCACGGCTCCAACGGCATTTGCATTGACGACTTCGGCATCAACCAGAACGACTTCGGCAAGCTTGGCTTCATCGGCGGCGCCTACTGGCGCGTGGGTTCGATGAACGGCCAGCCTATCCGCTCCATGCCGCTGCCCAAGGGCACGCCTGGCTGGGGTGCCGGCTGGAAAAAGGGCATTGGCGAGTGGTACGGCCACTCCATGTCGATCGGCACGCACGGTTCGCACATGTCCTACCGCGTCAACCACCTCGACCTGGACCCTACTTACAAGGATCCGCATGGCCGTCCGCTGATGCGCATGACCTTCAACTGGCAGGACAACGACCTGAAGATGAACCAGTACCAGAAGCTCAAGGCCAGCGAAGTGGCCAAGGCCATGAACCCCGACATCATGCAAGCCGGCTTCAAGGACATTGGTGCCACCTTCGACGTGCGCCCTTACCAGACCACGCACAACACCGGCGGCCACATCATGTCGGCCAACCCGCGCGAAGGCGTGGTGAATCGCTATTGCCAAACCTGGGACAAGCACAACGTGTTCGTCTTCGGCGCCGGCAACTTTGTGCAGAACACCCAGTACAACCCCACCGGCATGGTCGGCGGCCTGGCTTACTGGACGCTGCACGCGATCCGCACCCTGTACCTGAAGAATCCCCGCCCTTTGGTCTGAGGAGTAGTACCCCATGAAAAAAGTCCTCAGCATTCTGATCGCCCTGGTTGTTCTGGGCATCGTCGCCGCACTGGCACTGGCTTACGCACCGTTCAAGCCCACGCCAGCCAACGAAACCCTGCCCGCCGACTGGAAGGCCGAAGCCGGCCGTGGCGAATACGTCATGCGCGCCGGCGACTGCATGGCCTGCCACACTGCCAAGGGTGGCGAGCCTCTGGCCGGTGGCAATGGCATCCACAGCCCGATGGGCGTCATCTGGGCCTCCAACATCACGCCTGACAAGGAAACCGGCATCGGCAACTGGACGCTTGACCAGTTCCGCGCTGCCATGGTGGACGGCGTCGGTGGCCACGGCCAGCAGCTCTACCCGGCCATGCCGTACGAGAACTATCGCTTCATGAAGGAAAGCGATATCCGCGCTCTGTACGACTACATCCAGACAGAAGTCAAGCCCGTGAAGAACCAGGTGGAGGCCACCAGCCTGAGCTTCCCGTTCAACATGCGTTTTGGCATCCGCGCCTGGAACTGGCTGGCCCTGTCGGGTGAATCGCAGTTCAAGCCCATGGCTGGCGACGAGCAGCAAATCCGCGGCCAGTACCTGGTCGAAGGCGCTGGCCACTGTGCCGCTTGCCACAGCCCACGCACGGCCTTCATGGCCCAGAACGGTACGCGCCTGTCGGACGCCAACTTCCTGACCGGCGGCGTGCTCGACGGCTGGACCGCTCCCGCCCTGCGCGGCGAAGGCTCGGCCATCAAGAACTGGACCGCTGCCGACGTGGCTGCCTACCTGGGCACCGGCCGCAACGTGCACGCTATTGCCAACGGTGAAATGGCCTTGGCCATTGAGCACTCGCTGCAATACATGACCGATGCCGACCTGAACGCCATGGGCGTGTTCTTGAAGAGCATGGATGGAAAGCCCGTGGAAAAAGTGGCTGCACAAGTTGCAACAGTCGGCCCACGCAGCACGCCTGCACTTGCTGCTGACGATGCCGGCAAAGCCACCGCTGCACTGCTGACCTCGGCCGCGCCCGACATGCCTTTGGGCGCCCGTCTGTACCTCGACAACTGCGCTGCCTGCCACTTCGTGTCTGGCAAGGGCTCGCCCGAGATCTTCCCCGAGCTGCAAGGCAACGCCATGGTGCAAGGCAAGGACGCCAGCCCGCTGCTGGGCGTGATCTTGCAAGGCACCTCCGTGCCTTCGACGGACCGCCGTCCCATGCACCTGGCCATGCAAGGCTATGCTGACCGCCTGACCGATGAAGAAGTGGCCCAACTCGCTACCTTTGTGCGCAAGGGCTGGGGCAACCAGGCATCGGACGTGAGCGCCAGCGAGGTGAGCAAGCAGCGCGCCAAGTTGAAAGCGGACGCCGCTCCTCAGCGCTAAAACCTGGCATTCCCAGACAAGCCTTGCAGTGAAATCTGCAAGGCTTTTTCTTTGCCTATCAGGCCAGGCACTTATTTCCTTATAAGTAAAAAATTGTTCATATAGGCTTCTTATAACTCTAAGATGGCTTCCTATCAGTGCCGCCGTGGGGCGGCCAGAAAAAGGATTGCCATGAAGAAGACGGGTGTGTGGGCTGCAGCGGCTGTGTTGGCGCTGGCCTGGGGTTCGGCGCAAGCCGATGTGCTGGCCGATATTCAGAAAAAGGGCGAAATCGTGGTGGGCGTGCTGGGCACGGACGAGCCCAACAGCTTTATCGATCCCAAGACCCGCGAGCTGGTGGGTTACGACGTAGACCTGGCCAAGGCCGTGGCCACCAAGCTGGGTGTCAAACCCGTGTTCAAGCAGCTGACGGTGGCGGCGCGCATCCCCGAGCTGCAGCAAGGCCATGTCGACTTGCTGGCCGCATCGCTCACCCACACCAAGGAGCGCGAGGCGCAGCTGGAGTTCTCCATCACCACCTTCATCACTGGCCAGACCGTGCTCGTCAAAAAGAGCAGCGGCATCAACGATGTGCCCGATCTGGCAGGCAAGCGCGTGGTCACCGTCAAGGGCGGCACGCAAGAGCCCAACACCAAGAAGGCGGTGCCCACGGCCACCGTCATCACCTTTGACACGGCGCCGCAGGCTTTCCAGGCTTTGCAGCAAGGCAAGGCAGCGGCTTTTGTGAACGACGACAAGAGCGTGGTGCGTGCCCTGGTGCAACTGGGCGAGCAAGGCAAGGACTACAAGATTCTGCCCTCGAACCTGAGCATCGAGCCGCTGGCGCTGGGCATCAAAAAGGGTGAGCTGACGTTGAAAAAAGCCGTGGACGACAGCCTGCGCGAGCTCGAAGCCAGCGGCAAGGCCGAAGCCTTGTACGAGCAGTGGTACGGCCAGGCCAGCCCCTTGAAGATGCCCAAGCGCAACTTCAAGCTCGACAGCGACAAGGTTGCCGACTGAGCAGCTCCAGCTGGCCAAGCGGGCTGAGACACCGAAACGGGCAGTTGCCACGCGCCTGCCCGTTTCCCAATAACAAGGAAAAAGAAAATGAAGCAAATTGCCTGGATGGGTGCAGCCTTGCTGGCTGCGGCGGCCAACACGGCCTGGGCAGACCAGTTGGCCGATATTCGCGCCAAAGGCGAAGTAGTGATTGGCGTGCTGGGCACGGCCGAGCCTTACAGCTTTATCGACCCCAAGACGCGCGAGCTGGTGGGCTATGAGGTAGACCTGGGCAAGGAGCTGGCCAAGGCCCTGGGCGTGAAGCCGGTGTTCAAGCAGCTGGCGGTGGCAGCACGCATCCCCGAGCTGCAACAAGGCCATGTCGATGTGCTGGCTGCTGCACTGGCCAAGACGCCTGAGCGCGAAGGCCAGATCGATTTCTCGTTGCCCACCTTTGTCACCGGCCAGAAGGTGCTGGTCAAGAGCGCAGGCGGGGTCAGCACGCTGGCGCAGCTCGACGGCAAGCGCGTCGTCACCGTCAAGGGCGGCACGCAAGAAGGCAACATCAAAAAGGCAGTGCCCGGCGTGCAAGTCATCACCTTTGACCAGGCTCCGCAGGCTTTTCAGGCGCTGCAGCAAGGCAAGGGCGCGGGTTATGTGGACGACGAAGCCGCTTTGCTCGATGCCGTGGCCAAAGCAGGCGATGGTGGCAAAGCCTTTGGCCTGTTGCCTGAGCGCGTCAGCACCACGGTGGTGGCGGTGGGCCTGAAAAAGAACGAGCCAGCGCTGAAAGCGGCAGTCAATGAGGCGCTGACGCAACTGGAGAAATCCGGCCAGGCCGAAAAAATCTTCTTCACCTGGTACGGCCCGCAAACCCGCCACCAGTACAGCGTGCGCGACTTCAAGTTCCAGGAAACCGCAGCCCGATAAGCACTGCCTTACCGATTGCAACAACAGCCTCGGGTTTGCGAGAGCGCAGCGGCCTGAAAGCCGCTGCTACAGTGTTCGGTGGCCTGAAACCGGTTCACGGTGGCAGATAGAACGAATACTACAAGGAGTAGAGCGATATGAAACGACGCATTTGGATGGCCGCAGTAGCGAGCCTGGTAGTTGCCAGCGGTGTGGCGCATGCCGACCAGGTGGCCGATATCCAGAAAAAAGGCGAGCTGGTAGTGGGCGTGCTCGGCACGGACGAACCGCTGAGCTTTATCGACCCCAAGACCCGCGAGCTGGCCGGTTACGACGTAGACCTGGGCAAGGCCGTGGCGGCCAAGCTCGGTGTCAAGCCGGTGTTCAAACAGATCACGCTGGCCGCTCGCATCCCCGAGCTGCAGCAAGGCCATATCGACTTGCTGGCCGCTTCGCTGACGCACAACAAGGAGCGCGAGGCACAGATCGACTTCTCGCTGACCACGTTTGTGGCTGGCCAGAAGGTGCTGGTCAAGGCCAACAGCGGCATCAAGGACGTGCCCGATCTGGCCGGCAAGCGCGTCTCCACCGCCAAGGGCAGCTCGATGGAAGTGAACATCAAGAAAGCCGTGCCCACGGTGACTGTGGTGTCGTTCGACACCTCGCCGCAAGCCCTGGTGGCCATGCAGCAAGGCAAGGTGGCGGCATTTGTGAACGAAGACCAAAGCTTGGCCCGCGCCCTGGTGCAACTGGGCGACCAGAGCAAGGACTACCTGATGCTGCCCACCAGCATCAGTTCCGAGCCGCTGGCGCTGGGTATCAAAAAGGGTGAAGCCGGTTTCAAAAAAGTGGTGGACGACACCTTGCGCGAGCTGGAAGCCGGCGGCAAGGCCGAGGCCATGTACGAGCAGTGGTTTGGCCAGAAAAGCGCTTTGAAGCTGCCCAAGCGCACGTTCAAGTTCGAAACCGACAAGATCGACTGAGGCAAGGCCTGGCCCTGTGAAGACAAGGCGCTGCACCCAGCGCCTTGTCTTGCTTATGGATAGCTGAGATGACGACTTTTGATGTGCAGATGCTCTTGCACGGCCAATACCACGAGATGCTGGTGGCCGGGCTGAAGATGTCGCTGCAGTATTTGTTTTTTGCCTTCTGGATTGCGCTGCCGCTGGCTTTGGTGGTGGCGCTGTGCCGCTTGTCGCCTTTCAAGGCGTTGCGCTGGATAGGTGCAAGCTTTGTGGAAGTGGTGCGCAGCATTCCGCTGCTGGCGCAAATGCTGTTCTGGTACTTTGGCGTGCCTGAGCTATTGCCCGCTGCCTGGAAAGAAGCGCTGTACGCCGGCCCGGTGGAATCGATCTGCGCCGTGCTGGCGCTGGGTGTCTACACGGCGGCCTACATGGCTGAAGACATTCGCAGCGGCATCCGCGCCGTGCCGAGTGTGCAGATGGAAGCAGCGCGTGCCTTGGGGCTGACGTACATGCGCACCATGCGCCTGGTGATCCTGCCGCAGGCTTTTCGCTTTACCGTGCCGCCACTCATTTCGCAAACGCTGAACATGTGGAAAGGCACCTCGATCGCCACCGTCATCGGCGCGGCCGAGATGATGTACCAGGCCGGCCAAGTCGAGAGCCAGTCGTTCCGCAGCTTTGAGGCGTTTGCCTTTGCCAGCGCAGCCTATCTGGCCGTGTCGCTGCTCATCACCATGGCGGCCGTCTGGTTCCAGCGCCGCTATCCGGTGCGCACGATGTAAGGGGGCGCTGTGCTGGAATTGATTCAAACCTATTGGTTGTATTTTCTGGTGGGCCAGTACCCCAACGGCCCGCTCGGCGGCTTGGCGCTGACCTTGATTTTGGCCAGCCTGGGCCTGTTGCTCTCGCTGCCGCTGGGCTTGGTGCTAGGCATGGCGCGCATCTCGTCGTGGCGCGTGGTGCGCTGGCCGGTAACGGCGCTGGTGTACGTGGTGCGTGGCACGCCGCTCTTGATGGTGGTGTTCTGGGCCTATTTCTTTTTGCCCAGCGTGACAGGTTACAAGACCGACCAGTTCTGGACCATGCTTATCGCGCTGGTGATTTTTGATGCGGCCTATCTGGCCGAGATTGTGCGCGCCGGCATTCAAGGGCTGCCGAAAGGGCAGATGGAATGCGCTCGCTCGCTGGGCTTGTCGTACTTCAAGGCCATGCGCACGGTGGTGCTGCCGCAGGCCATGCGCAACTCGTTGCCCTCGCTGGTGAACCAGTTCATCTCGACGATCAAGGAAACCTCGCTGGGCTACATCATCGGGCTGGCCGAGGTGAGCTTTATCGCCACGCAGATCAACAGCCTGGTGTTCACCAAGCCGGCCGAGGTGTTCGGCATTCTGGGCCTGACCTATTTTGTGCTGTGCTTTGGCCTGTCGCGCTTGGCATTTTGGATAGAGAAACGGCTGGAGCGCAAAGGCTTGGGCAACCGCCGTGTACAGAAGGTAGCTGCATGATTGAGCTGAAAAACGTGAACAAGTGGTATGGCGATTACCACGCGCTGGTCGATGTCAACGAGACCATTCCGACCGGTGAAGTGGTGGTGGTGTGCGGGCCTTCGGGCTCGGGCAAATCTACGCTGATCCGCACCATCAACCGCTTGGAAGAGATCCAGGGCGGCAGCATTACTCTGGATGGCCAGGATGTGCACGACCCCAAGCTGGATGTGAACCAGCTGCGCGCCGGCATCGGCTTTGTGTTCCAGCAGTTCAACCTGTTTCCGCACCTGACGGTGCTGGAAAACTGCACGCTGGCCGCGGTGCAGCTGAAAAAGCTGAGCGCCGCCGAAGCCAAGGAGCGCGCCATGGCGCTGTTGCAGCGCGTGGGCCTGGCCAATAAGGCGGATGCGATTCCCAGCCAGCTCTCGGGCGGCCAGCAGCAACGCGTGGCGATTGCGCGGGCGCTGACCTTGCGCCCGCCCATCATGCTGCTGGACGAACCCACCAGCGCGCTCGACCCCGAGATGGTGGGCGAGGTACTGCTGGTGATGCGCGACCTGGCCAAGGACGGCATGACCATGGTCTGCGTGACGCACGAGATGGGCTTTGCCCGCGAGGTGGCCGACCGTGTGATCTTCATGGACCAGGGCGCCGTGCTGGAGCGTGCTACGCCGGAAGACTTTTTCCAGCGCCCGCAGCACCCGCGCACGCAAAAGTTTCTGGCGGACATCCGTTCGCCGTTCGACAAATCCTGACCCCGGCGCGAGCCCGCCAGGACGTATTTCTTGTTATGACTACTGCTACTTCTTCTGCCACGGCCAGCCTGCCGGTGATCGATATTGCGGCGCTGCTCAAGCCCGGCGCCAGCGACGCAGAGCGCGCCCTGGTGGCCGATGCCATCGGCCGCGCTTGCCGTGAGCACGGGTTTTTCTACATCAGCCAGCATGGCGTGCCGCAAGCACTGATCGACAAGCTGCACACGCTGAGCCAAGAGTTTTTCAGCTGGCCCGAAGAGCGCAAGCTGCAATGGCGCATGGCTTTGGCCGGCCGTGCCTGGCGCGGTTATTTCAAGGTGGGCGGCGAGCTGACCTCGGGCCTGCCCGATTGGAAAGAAGGCCTCTACCTGGGCACCGAACTGCCGGCCGAACACCCGCTGGTGCAAGCCAAAACGCCGGTGCACGGCCCCAATCTCTTCCCCGATCTGGCCGAGTTCCGCGAAACCATTTTGCAGTACATGGACGCCGTCACCCAGGTGGGCCACCGCGTGATGGAAGGCATTGCGCTGAGCCTAGGCCTGCCGGCGCAGTATTTTGCCGAGCGCTATACCGCTGACCCGCTGGTGCTGTTCCGCATCTTCAACTACCCCAGCGTGGCAGTGCCCGCTGGCGTAGACGCACCTTGGGGCGTGGGTGAGCACACCGATTACGGCCTGTTGACTGTGCTGTACCAGGACAGAATTGGCGGCCTGGCCGTACACACGCCGCAAGGCTGGGTGGATGCGCCGCCGCTGCCCGGCACCTTTGTCTGCAACATTGGCGATATGCTCGACCGCATGACGGGCGGCTTGTACAAATCCACGCCACACCGCGTCAAGCGCAATACCTCGGGCACGGATCGCCTGTCTTTCCCGCTGTTTTTCGACCCCAATTTCGAAGCCCGCGTGCAGCGTATTGAAGGTCTGCAAGGCGCGCCGGACCGCGACGACAGCGCTGAGCGCTGGGACAAGGCCAACGTCCACGCTTTCAGCGGCCGCTATGGCGACTACCTGCTGGCCAAAGTCTCCAAGGTGTTTCCGCAACTCAAGGACGAAGTGCTGTAAGCAGCGCTCGCCCTTGATGGGCGGAAGCCATGAAAAATGCCTGCAAATCTGCAGGCATTTTTTTCATTTTTGCTGGGTCAGCAGGCCGCTAGGCGACCGCGCCTACGCCCAGCAAGGCCACAACCAGGAAGATCACGGTGATCGCAATAAAGATGTAGAACAGGAATTTTGCGATACCGGCAGCGCCCGATGCCACACCGGTAAAGCCAAAAACGCCGGCTACCAGCGAGATCAGGGCAAAGATGATGGCCCACTTCAACATACAAAACCTCCTTGCACTTGGAGCTTTTGAGCTTAGTGGCGAGGGCTCGTGCGCCGGGTGGGTGAATGGGGGCAGGCGCAGTAGGCGAGGGCTGACAAAGGCCTGGGCCAGCTGCAGCCTGTGCGGGTTTATGGCGCTGTTGAAGCTGGCGTTGCACTGCTTGGGGCCGCTGGCGTAGCTGTGGCCGGTGCCGGGCTTGCAGGCGCGTTGTTTTCTTCTGCTTTGGCAGCCTCGGGCGAGGGTGGCAAGCCGCTCCAGCGGCGTACCACTTTTTGGAACATGTGCGCGTTGGGGATCTGCAGCACGGCGCCGTGCTCTTTGTCGGCCACAAAATCCTGCAGCGTGGTGTAGAGCATGTTGATGTCGATCACCCGGCCTTTGGCGCCGGGTTTGTCCAGCGCATCCAGCACCTCGATGTAGTCGCCCAGGCGGTAAGGCCGCACGGTGAAAATCAGCAGCGCGCAAAAGAAGTTGGACAGCACGCTCCAGGCCGCAAAAAACGCCACCGCACCCACAGCGGCAAAGCTGGAAAACGCCGTCCACAACACGGTGGCGCTGACGCCCATGCGCTCCAACACCGCCAGCACGGTTGCCGCAATGATGAGCCAGCGCACCAGGCCTTTGACCGGTACTGTCAGCTCCAGCGGCCATTTGTAGTGGTAGGCCGCGCGGGTGATGAGCTTGCGCGTGATGTAGTGCAGCGCAATGGCCAGCAGCAGCACCAGGCCGATCTGGATGGCCGGGATGAGGATGTCCAGCCAGTCGGTGGCCCAGGCGGGAATCAGTGCTTTGAGTCGGTTCATGGCAGGCAAAAACAAGGCGATACAGGGTGGCGTGAACAACCCGTTAGCTTAACCGCATTGCGTGACGGGAGCGGGGCGCCCAGCAAAGCCTCAGGCCATGGGCAGTGTGGCGTGGTGCGCTTGGCAGCTGTCATCATGCCAAGTAACCAGCGGCTGCACTTCGGCGGTGATGGACTGCACGCCCAATTGGCTGACGAACTGGCAGGCGCTGTATTGCTGCGCTCGTGCGTCGTACTGCTGGTTCCAGCGTTGGCGCTCGGCAGCGTGTTTCTCTTTCACCGGCCAGCGGCGCGCTTGCTCGCTCGGGCCATTCATGCCCATGCGCCAAGGCTTGCCAGTGACGCGGGCGCGAAAGCACTGCTGGCGCTTGCACAAACGGGCGTAGAGCGGGTCTACCTGCAGCGCGGCAAACAGGGCTTTCACATCGGCATCGTCAAAGCGCATGGGCCGGTGGGTGACGATGACGCGCAAGCCTTTGGGTGTTTTGTACAGGCGCAGGCCCCAGTCCGGGTGTTGCTGGCTGAACGTGGTGATGCGCTCCAGCGCTGCTCTTTCCATCTCTGTCGCTGCTGACTGCCGGGGCCGTGCCAGCCAACGGCGCAGATTGCGTATGAAGAGCAGGGCGAAAAAGCCAATCCAGAGCCAAGACAGCAGATATTGTTTGGTGAAGGCCTGTGCTTCCAGCAGCAAGAGCAACAGCGGCCCCAGCGTCAAAGCCAGCGAGAACACCGGGAATAGATGCGGAAGCGGAGGCTTGGCTGGCGCGGTGTCCACATCGGCAATGGCCACATCAGGCGTGTTCAGGCAGTGCGCGCCGTAGCTGTTGCGCGTTTTTACTGCGTGGCCGCGCTCCTCCAATATTTCTTCACGGATAGGCGTTTCGCCGCTCAATCCATAGGTGCCGGCGTGTTCGATGCGCCGAAACCCCCGCCCCAATTGGCGTTGCTCGGGCGGTTGCAGCAACAGCTCCAGCGCCTCTTGCGCCCGCGCCTTGGCGTGGGCGTCAGCGGCCAGTTGGCTCTCGTCCGACCAGCCCCAGCGTTGCACTGTACAGCCGTGGCGCAGGCCGGTCTGGTGGCGCAAGCGCACTTGCGCCCAGTAGCGGGGAATCTGCATGCGCGCCAGTATACGGGTGGCAAAAAATGCAGCCCTTGGCCAGCTTTGGTGGCCAGCCTCAAGCCATGGGCAGCGTGGGCCGCAAGGCGTGGCTGGCCTCGTCGTGCCAAGTGACCAGTGGCTGCACCTCGACGGCGATGGACTGAACGCCCAATTGGCTGACGAACTGGCAGGCGCTGAAGCCGGGGACCTGCTCGTCGTAATCCTTGTTCCAGCGCCAGCGATCGGCGATGTATTTCTCGGCCACTGGCCAACGCCGGGCTTGCTCGCTGGGGGCGGTGATGTCCATGCGCCAAGGCTTGCCAGTGACCCGGGCGCGAAAGCACTGCTGGCGCTCGCACAGGCGGGCGTAGAGCGGATCGACCTGCAGCGCGGAAAACAGGGTTTGCACATCAGCATCGACGGAGCGCATGGGCCGGTGGGTGACGATGATGCGCAGCCCCTTGGGTGTGTTGTACAGGCGCAAGCCCCAATCGGGGTGTTGCTGGCTGAACGCTGTGACTTGCTCCACGGCCGCGAGTTTGGGGTCTCTGCGCTGTGCATAAGCTTTGCGGACGGCCAGCCAGTGCTTGAACATGCGCAACGCCAACAGCGCAGCTGCTGCCAGCGAAACCCAGGCCACCATGACCCAGCCTTGCGCCATGCACAGCACATACCAGCCCAGCGTCACCACGGCCAGCGTGGCCAGCGGCAGCGCATTGGGTTCAGGCAAAGGCGGCGCAAAATCCACATCGGCAATCGCGACATCGGGCGTGTTCAGGCAGTGCGCGCCGTAGCTGTTGCGCGTTTTCACTATGTTGCCGCGCTGCTCCAACACCTCTTCGCGGATAGGCGTTTCACCGTTCAGGCCATATTCACCCAGGCGCTCCATGCGCTGAAAACCGCGCCCCAATTGGCGCTGCTCTGGTGGTTGCAGCAACAGGTCCAGCGCCTCTTGCGCCCGCGCCTTGGCGTGCGCTTGCGCGGCCAGCTGGTTCTCGTCCGACCAGCCCCAGCGCTGCACCGTAAAGCCGTGGCGCAGGCCGGTTTGGTGGCGCAAGCGCACTTGCGCCCAGAAGCGGGGGATTTGCATGCGCGCCAGTATATGGGCGAGGATCGCAGACCGGCTAGCGCGGTTTACACGCATAAAAAACTGCCAGCGCTTGTTAACCAAGTGCTGGCAGTGGTGTGCCTTGCAAGGCCGCTGCGGGCGGCCGTGGCGATTACTGTTCGCGGCGCAGGGCGGGGAACAGAATGATGTCGCGGATGCTGGCCGAATCGGTCAGCAACATCATCAAACGGTCGATACCGATACCGCAGCCGCCGGTGGGAGGCATGCCGTATTCGAGGGCGCGCACAAAGTCGTGGTCGAAGTACATGGCTTCGTCATCGCCACCATCTTTGGCGGCTACCTGGGCGTTGAAGCGGGCGGCCTGGTCTTCGGCATCGTTCAGCTCGGAGAAGCCGTTGCCGAACTCGCGGCCGGTGATGTAGAGCTCAAAGCGCTCGGTCACTTCGGGGCGGTCGTCGTTGGCGCGGGCCAGCGGGCTGATCTCGGTCGGGTGCTCCATGATGAAGGTGGGGTTCCAGAGCTTTTCTTCGACCACTTCTTCAAAGTACAGCACTTGCAGGCTGGCCAGCGTGCGGGTGCTGAGCTTGTCCTGCTCTTCCTTCATGCCCAGCTTCTTCAATGCATTGATCAGCCAGTCGCGGTTGCCCACGTTGTCGCCGGCTTCGGTGTACTTGACGATGGCTTCAGGGATGGTCAGGCGCTCGAAAGGCTGGGCCAGATCGACCGGCTTGCCGCCGTAGCTCAGCTGCAGCGTGCCCACGGCCTTTTGCGCGGCGTCGCGCACCAGGGCTTCGGTGTAGTCCATGATGTCGCGGTAGTTCCAGTAGGCCGCGTAGAACTCCATCATCGTGAACTCGGGGTTGTGGCGCACCGAGATGCCTTCGTTGCGGAAGTTGCGGTTGATCTCGAACACGCGCTCAAAGCCGCCGACGATCAGGCGCTTGAGGTAAAGCTCGGGCGCAATGCGCAGGTACATGTCCTGGTCGAGCGCATTGTGGTGCGTGATGAAAGGCTTGGCGTTCGCTCCGCCGGGGATGGGGTGCAGCATGGGCGTTTCGACTTCGAGGAAGCCGTGCTGCACCATGAAATCGCGAATACCGGCCACGGCCTTGCTGCGGGCCACAAAGCGCTGGCGGGCGCTGTCGTCGATCATCAGATCCACATAGCGCTGGCGCACCTTTTGCTCCAGATCGGCCATGCCGTGGAACTTGTCGGGCATGGGGCGCAGGCTCTTGGTGAGCATGCGGATCTTGGTGGCCTTGATCGACAGCTCGCCGGTCTTGGTCTTCATCAGCGTGCCTTCGGCGCCGATGATATCGCCCAAGTCCCACTTCTTGAAATCGGCGTACACGTCTTCGCCCACGGCGTCGCGCGTCACGTACAGCTGGATGCGGCCGGTGGCGTCTTGCACGGTGGCAAAGCTGGCCTTGCCCATCACGCGCTTGAGCATCATGCGGCCGCCGACGCTGACCGTGACGGCCTGGGCTTCCAGCGCCTCAGGCTCGGTCGCTTCGTGCGCAGCGATCAGTGCTGCTGCGCGGTCGGCGGGCTTGAAGTCGTTAGGGAACGGCACACCACCCTGTGCTTTGGATTGTTCGCGCAGGGCTTTGAGCTTTTCGCGGCGCTCGGCAATCAGTTTGTTTTCATCTTGCGCAGCCACGGGTGCTGCGTCGTTGGTGGTGTGGTTTTCAGACATGAAGCAAGCCAGCCAAGCGCTGGTAATCGGCCAAAACCCGCTATTTTAAGATTTTTGCCGCCGCCCCGGTCCGCAATAGCCGTAGTGCCCGACTGCGGTGCGGCTTTTGCGTGGGTGGCGAGGCAGCGCCGGCGCCCGGGAAAGCTTGTCGGCGCAGGGTTTTTTGCTGCCAGGGATTGCCGGTCAGTATTTACAATGCTGCAATAACGCTTGCTGTCATTGGTTTTGCAGCTTCTTTTTGTATAGCATTCGGGCGCCAGCCCAGGGTGGATTGAGCATGCTTTTTCAGATTTTGTCGCTGCTGCTGAATGTGGTGGGTGGTTTGCTCACCGGCGCTTGCCTGCTGCGCTGGTACATGCAGCAGCAGCGCGTGTCTTTCAATAACCCGCTGGGCCAGTTGGTGCTGGCGCTCACCAGCTGGATGGTGCTCCCGCTGCGCAAGCTGAGCAAAAGTTTGCCGGGTGGCGACTGGGCCAGCCTGATCGGCGCCTGGCTGGTGCAGCTGCTGCAGTTTTTTCTGCTGTGGCTGCTGCTGGGTGGCGTGGCACCGATTGCCTCAGTGCTGGTGGTTGCCACCATTGGCGTGGCCAATATTGCGCTGTCGACCATGGTGGTTGTTACCCTGGTGCACTGCATTTTGTCGTGGCTGGGCACGGGCAACGCCGTTATCCAGGCCGTCTTTTACCAACTGACCGCGCCTTTGCTGCGCCCGCTGCGCAAAGTCATCCCGCTGGTCGGCGGCGTGGATCTCTCGCCCATCGTGCTGATGGTGCTGCTGCAGGTAGTGGCCATTGTGCTGGCGGGTTTGCAGTCGAAGCTGTTGTTGGTGGTGTAGTCGTTAAGTGACTGCAGGGTTGATCTAAGAAGCCACAACAAAAAACGCCAGCGATTTGCACCGCTGGCGTTTTGTGTTTGGGTAACTGCTAAAGCTTAGGCCACAGCATCGGCCGGCATGCGTTGCAGCATGGCCAGGCTGCTGGCGATGCGGTCGCGCAGTTCGCGGCGGTCGACGATCATGTCCACGCCGCCTTTTTGCTGCAGGAACTCGGCGCGCTGGAAGCCTTCGGGCAGCTTCACGCGCACGGTGTTCTCGATCACGCGGGGGCCGGCAAAGCCGATCAGGGCGTTGGGTTCGGCCATGACGATGTCGCCCATGAAGGCGAAGCCGGCCGAGACGCCGCCCATGGTCGGGTCGGTCAGCACGCTGATGTAGGGCAGGCCCTTCTTGGCAAAGCGGGTCAGCGCGGCGTTGGTTTTGGCCATTTGCATCAGGCTCAGCAGGCCTTCTTGCATACGTGCGCCACCGGTGGCGGTGAAGCAGACGAAAGGTACTTTCTGTTCCATGGCGGTTTCGACGCCGCGCACAAAGCGCTCGCCGACCACCGAGCCCATGGAGCCGCCCATGAACTCGAACTCAAAGCAGGCGACCACCAGGTTGATGCTCTTGACCGAGCCGCCCATCACCACCAGGGCGTCGGTTTCGCCGGTGTTCTCGAGCGCTTCTTTCAGGCGCTCAGGGTATTTGCGGCTGTCCTTGAACTTGAGGGCGTCGACCGGCAGCACTTCCTGGCCGATTTCGTAGCGGCCTTCGGCGTCCAGAAACTGGTTCAGGCGGGCGCGTGCCGACATGCGGTGGTGGTGGCCGCACTTGGGGCAGACGCTGAAGTTCTGCTCCAGATCAGTCTTGTAGAGCACGGCTTCGCAGGCGGGGCACTTGATCCACAGGCCTTCGGGGATCTGGCGGCGTTCGGCCGGATCGGTTTGCTGGATCTTGGCGGGTAACAGTTTTTCTAGCCAGGACATGTTTTTCTTCCTTTGCTCCAGGAGCTTGTCGGGCTGCCGCGCTGGCAGCAGCCCAAGGGGCGCATTATGCGTCAAGCGCCTTGCGGATGCCGCGCAAAAAGTCAGACACGAGGGGGACGACTTTCTCGTGCGGCTGGTTTTCAATCAGCTGGATGATGCGCGTGCCGATCACCACGGCATCGGCCACTTTGCCAATGGCCTGGGCGGTTTGCGCATCGCGAATGCCAAAGCCCACGCCCACGGGGATGTGCACATGCTCGCGGATCTTGGGCAGCATGGCTTCCACCGCTGCCGTGTCCAGCGTGCCGGCACCGGTCACGCCCTTGAGCGAGACGTAGTAGACATAGCCGCTGGCCACACGGGCCACTTGCTGCATGCGCTCGGCCGTCGAGGTAGGGGCCAGCAGGAAGATCAGGTCCATGCCATGCTGGCGCAGGTCGGCGGCGAAGGCTTCGCATTCTTCGGGCGGGTAGTCTACCACCAGCACTCCGTCCACACCGGCGGCAGCGGCATCGCGCACAAAGCTGCCGGCGCCGTGGATCTGGTCGTAGCGCTCGACCGGGTTGGCGTAGCCCATCAGCACCACCGGGGTGGCGTCGTCTTTTTTGCGGAACTCGGCCACCATGGCCAGCACCTGCTTGAGGCCCACGCCCAGCGAGAGCGCTTTTTCGCCCGCTTTCTGGATGACGATGCCATCGGCCATGGGGTCGGAGAAGGGCACGCCGAGCTCGATCACGTCGGCACCGGCCTCGACCATGCCGTGCATCAGCGCAGGCGTGATGTCGGCAAACGGAAAGCCGGCGGTGACGTACGGAATCAAGGCCTTGCGGCCGGCCAGTTGCAACTGGTCAAAAGTGGCTGCAATGCGGCTCATTTGGAATGTGCTCCTTTCACGGTCACGCCGCGGCTGGAAGGTTGGGTGTAGAAATCCACGCCCGACAAATCGGCCACGGTGCCGATGTCCTTGTCGCCCCGGCCCGAGAGGCAGACCAGGATGGATTGCTCAGGGCGCATGGTTTTGGCCAGCTTCATCGCGTAGGCGACGGCGTGGCTCGATTCCAGCGCGGGGATGATGCCTTCGGCATGGCACAGGTAGTGGAAGGCTTCGAGCGCCTCTTTGTCGGTGATGCCGACGTATTGCGCGCGGCCAATCTCCTGCAGCCAGGCGTGCTCGGGGCCGACGCCGGGGTAATCGAGGCCGGCGCTGATCGAATGGGTTTCGGTGATCTGGCCGTTGTCGTCTTGCAGGATGAAGGTGCGGTTGCCGTGCAGCACGCCCGAGCTGCCGCGTTGCAGCGAGGCCGAGTGTTTACCACTGTCCAGGCCTTCGCCGGCCGCTTCCACGCCGATCAGCTGGGTTTTTTCGTACGGAATATAGGGGTAGAAGATGCCCATGGCATTGCTGCCGCCGCCCACGCAGGCCAGCACTGCATCGGGCTGCTCGGCGGCCATGTGCAGGTCTTTGAACAGCTCGGGCATTTGCTCGATGCATTCCTTGCCGATGACGCTTTGGAAATCTCGCACCATCATCGGGTAAGGGTGCGGGCCCGCCACCGTGCCGATGATGTAGAAGGTGTTGTCCACATTGGCCACCCAGTCGCGCATGGCTTCGTTGAGCGCGTCCTTGAGGGTTTTGCTGCCCGATTCGACCGGCACCACGGTGGCGCCCAAGAGCTTCATGCGGTAGACGTTGGGGCTTTGGCGCTTGATGTCTTCGCTGCCCATGTAGATCACGCATTCGAGCCCGTAGCGCGCGCAGATCGTGGCCGTGGCCACGCCGTGCTGGCCGGCGCCGGTTTCGGCAATGATGCGCGGCTTGCCCATGCGCTTGGCGAGCATGGCCTGGCCGATCACGTTGTTGATCTTGTGCGCGCCGGTGTGGTTGAGGTCTTCGCGCTTGAGGTAGATCTGCGCGCCGCCCATTTCACGCGACATGCGCGCTGCGTGGTAGACGGGCGAGGGACGGCCCACGTAGTGCGCCAGCTCGTACTGAAACTCGCGCAGAAACTCCGGGTCGTTCTGGTACTTGGCGTAGGCCTCACGCAGCTCGGTGAGCGCGTGGGTCAGGGTTTCGCTGGCGAAAGAGCCGCCATAGGGGCCAAAGTGGCCGGCAGCGTCGGGTTGTTGGTATTCAAACATAGGGATTTTGGGCAAGAAGCGCGTCGGCTGCACGCACGGCAGCGACGAACTGGTGGATCTTGTCGGCGTCTTTTTGGCCTTTGACGGGGTGGCCGTCGGGCCCGGTTTTCTCGACGCCGGAGCTCACATCAACCGCGAGCGAAACGCAGCGCGGCCTGACCTGCACAATGCCATCGGTCACGTTTGCAGGCGTGAGTCCACCAGACAAAACGAGATGAGAGGCTACGTTTGTTGGAAGCAGTGACCAATTGAATGCCTTGCCGCCACCACCGAATCCGTCAACATGGGCGTCGAGCAGAATGGCTTTGGCGTGTGAATATCGATTTGCGTATTCTACGAGGTCGAACTGCGCCGCAGCGTCACCAAGGGGTATGCGCGCTGCGCGCAGAAAAGCGCGTTCGCCGCCGCGGGTAGCAGCCAGGCAATCCTCGGGCGATTCGTCGCCATGGAACTGCGCCACAGCGCCCGGCACCGCAGCGCAAGCGGCCATCACCTGGGCTGGGTCTTCATTAACAAAGAGCAGCACAGGCGTGACAAAAGCCGGCAGGCGGCGAGCCAGCTCGGCAGCGCGCGCCACGCTGACGGCGCGCGGGCTTTTGGCGTACAGCACAAAGCCAATCGCATCGGCCCCGGCGGCCACGGCGGCATCCACATCCTGCTCGCGGGTCAGGCCGCAGATTTTGATGCGGGTACGGATAGGGGAGAGTGCAGCGGTGCTCATGGAGCAAGGTCTCCTTCAGGCAAACCAGTCGAACGTGATGGCTTCGGTGGGCAGGCCCCAGTGCGCGTCGTACTGCGGGCCCAGAAAATACAGCCCATCGGGCGAAAAAGTGGGTGCGGCCACCTCGCGGCTGCGCGCTTCAAGCACCTCCTGCATCCACTGCGGCGGCTTGACGCCCTGGCCGATCATGATGAGGCAGCCCATGATGTTGCGGATCATGTGGTGCAAAAAAGCGCTGCCCTGGAAATCGAAGCGCCAGTAGCACGAAGGCACGCCTTCGCGCGAGGCGCTCAGCCGCATCGGGCTGTGCGCAATATCGATGGCGTAAAGCGTTTTCACCGGCGTTTTGGCTTGGCAGCCTGCTGCGCGGAAGGACGAAAAGTCATGCTCGCCCAGCAAATACTGCACCGCTTGCTGCATGGCCGCCAGATCCAGCGGCTGAAAAACCCAGCCCACCCGGCCAAACTCTACGCTCGGCCGCACCGGCGATTGCAGCAGCGCATACCCATAGCGGCGCGAGGTGGCGCAGGCGCGGCTGTGAAAAGCGTCCGGCACGGCGCGCGCCCACTGCACGGCAATGTCTTTGGGCAAAAAAGTGTTGGTGCCGCGTACCCACGAAGCTTCGGTACGTTCTACCGGCGCGTCGAAATGCACCACCTGCATCAGGCCGTGCACGCCCGCATCGGTACGGCCGGCACAAATGGTGGCCACAGGAGAAGCAGCGAAGCGGCCCAGGGCCGCTTCGAGATGGTCTTGGACAGTGTTGCCGGACGGCTGGCTTTGCCAGCCCTGGTAGGCCTGCCCGTTATAGGTGATACCCAGTGCGATGCGCATGGGGTGGATCATACCTGCTGGCGCAGGTCGGCCGGAGCGGTTGCGCAGCGGCCGGCTGGCAGCGCAAAAACCAGGCATTTCGCGGCTGTCAATGTGGGAAATCATGGCCAGGCCAGCCGCCACCTCGTCCGCAGGCTTGGCATTCGACTTGCGCTATTCTTGGGGGAATAAAGCGTCGGCAGCCGAGCGGCGCGCATCCCCTTCTTGAGTACTTCCCCCCATGTCAGAGACTTTTCCCCCGATGGACGATGCGTTCATCCCTCCCGATAAACAGGTGGCGCAGCTGCGCATTCCGCCGCACTCGATCGAGTCCGAGTCGAGCGTGCTGGGCGGTCTGCTGCTCGACAACAACGCCTGGGACCGCGTGGGCGACGTGCTGTCCGAAGACAACTTCTACCGCCACGAACACAAGCTGATTTTTGCCGCCATGGCCAGCATGATCAACGCCGGCAAGCCAGCCGACGTGATCACGGTGTACGAGCACCTGCAAAGCATTGGCAAGGCCGAAGAGGTAGGCGGCCTGGCCTACCTGAACCAGCTGGCGCAGTACGTGCCCAGCGCCACCAATATCCGCCGCTATGGCGAGATCGTGCGCGAGCGCTCCATCTTGCGCAAACTCGTCACCGCCAGCGATGAGATCGCCACCAACGCCTTCAACCAGCAGGGCAAAACGGTGGACCGCATTCTGGACGAGGCCGAGCAGAAAATCTTTGCCATTGGCGAAGAAGGCTCGCGCATGAAGCAGGGTTTCCAGTCGCTGGACAACCTGGTGGTGGACTTGCTCGACCGCGTGCAGGAGATGGCGGACAACCCGGTCGATGTGACCGGCGTGCCCACCGGCTTTGTCGACCTGGATCGCATGACCAGCGGCCTGCAGGCGGGCGATCTGGTGGTGCTGGCGGCGCGTCCCTCGATGGGCAAGACCTCGTTTGCGGTGAACATTGCCGAGCACGTAGCGCTCAACGAAGGCCTGCCGGTAGCCATCTTCTCCATGGAAATGGGCGCGGCCCAGCTGGCGGTGCGTATCGTCGGCTCGATCGGCCGCGTTAACCAGGGCAATCTGCGCACTGGCAAGCTGACCGACGACGAGTGGCCGCGCCTGTCGGAAGCCATTGAGCGCCTGCGCACCGTCAGCCTGCACATCGACGAAACGCCGGGCTTGACTCCGTCTGAGCTGCGCGCCAACTCGCGCCGCCTGGCGCGCCAATGCGGCAAGCTCGGCCTGATCGTGGTCGACTACCTGCAGCTGATGAGCGGCTCGGGCTCGGCTGCCAGCTCGGACAACCGCGCTACCGAGCTGGGCGAAATCAGCCGGGGCTTGAAGATGCTCGCCAAAGAGCTGCAGTGCCCGGTGATTGCGCTCTCGCAGCTCAACCGCTCGGTGGAGCAGCGCACCGACAAGCGGCCCATGATGTCTGACTTGCGTGAATCCGGCGCTATCGAGCAGGACGCGGACATCATCATGTTCATCTACCGCGACGACTACTACAACAAAGAGAGCAACGAGCCCAATGTGGCCGAAGTCATTATTGGCAAGCAGCGTAACGGCCCGACGGGCACGGTCAAGCTCTTCTTCCAGAAGAACCAGACCCGCTTTGAAAACCTGATGGTGGGCGCGGACGATTATTGATTGCGTTGATGGCGCAGCTCTGCGCTTTGCCCTCGTAATAACGGCCAGCTTGGGTTCACACCGGGCTGGCCGTTTTCATGGGGCAGTTCAAACCTTTATTCGTCGGCGTCGGCCTGGCTTTGCTGAACCACCCACTGTTCGAAGGCCAACAGCGCCTGTGAAGGCTCGCGGTAGCTGGGGTGGCTGAACCAGTAGCTTTGCGTGCCGGGCAGGGTTTGCTCGTGGGCGCGCACCACCTGGCCGGCATCCAGCGCCGGCTGCACTAGCACTTGTGGCACCAGGCCAATGCCCAGCCCGGCGCTGGCGGCCATGATGACCATCGAAAACAGCTCATAGCGCGGCCCGCGCGAGGCTTGTACCGAATAATCCCAGCCCAGCTGCGCATACCAGTCGCGCCAGGCGTTGGGCCGGCTTTCCAGGCCGATATGCACCAGGCTGCGCCAATCCTGCTCGCTGGCCAAAGCGTGTTGCTCGGCAAACGCCGGGCTGCAAACAGGAATGCAGACACCATCGCGCGCAATGCGCTGGCCCCGGGTTTGGGGCCAGAGGCCGTCGCCGGAGTAAATGGCGCCGTCAAAACCGCTTTCCTCAAAAGCAAACTGCTCCGAGCGCACCGACAGGTGCACGTGGATATCGGGGTGCAGCTGCGCAAAAGCGGGCAGGCGCGGCACCAGCCACTGCGTGGCAAAGCTGGAGACCACGGCCAGGTGGATGGCGTAGCCCTGGGCGCGGCTGTTGGAGATTTCCTGCGTGTCTCGCTCCAGCCCGTTGAGGTGCAGGCGCACGCGCTGCGCATATCGTTTTCCCGCATCGGTGAGCATGACGCGGCGTTTGTGGCGCACAAAAAGCGGCACGCCCAAACGGTCTTCCAGCGCGGCCACATGGCGGCTGACGGCGCTGGCAGTCAGCGCCAACTCGTTGGCAGCACGGGAAAAATTGCCGTGGCGGGCCGAGGCCTCGAAGGCCATCAAGAGCCCGATATTGGGAATCGCGTTGCGCATGGGCGGGGGACTTTGTTCAAAAAACGCACGATGTCTGGCTATTTTCGCATTTTGTTGTTCCAACTTGTTCACCTAGTATTTTCTGCATCACGCGGTCTGCCGCACGCACGGCAGAGTTTTGGCCCTCGACACGGGAGCGTCCATGCAGCGCCCCGGCATTTTTGGAGACACGGAAATGGTGGTTCAGAAGCAGACAGTCTGGCTGGTGGGTGGTGTGGCATTGGTGTCGTGCCTGGCGGCAACGCAGGCGAGCGCGCAAACGGTAAAGATCGGCCATGCGGCGCCGCTGTCTGGCCCCATGTCGCATTGGGGCAAGGACAACGAGAACGGCATCCGCCTGGCGATTGAAGAGCTGAACGCGCAAAAGCTGGTGATCGGCGGCAAGCCGGTGCAGTTCGAGCTCAAGTCCGAAGACGACCAGGGCGACCCCAAGCAGGCCGTGGTGGTGGCCAACCAAATGGTCGATGGCGGCGTACAAGCTATGCTGGGCCACTTCAACTCGGGCGCGGCCATTCCGGCAGCGCCCATCTACAACAAACAAAGCATTCCCAACCTCTCGCCCGCCACCAACCCCGGTTTTACCGAACTGGGCTACAACAATGTCTTCCGCGTGCTGGCCAGCGATGCTGACGTGGGCGCCGCGCTGGCGCAACTGGCCGTAGGCAAGCTCGGCGCCAAGCGCATTGCCATCGTGGACGACCGCACCGCCTATGGCAAAGGCTCGGCAGACGATTTCAGCAAGCGCGTCAAAGCCCTGGGCGCCGAGATCGTGGCGCAGGAATTCACCACCGACAAGAGCGTGGACTTCTCGGCCATTCTCACCAACATTCGTGGCAAAAAGCCCGACGTCATCTTCTACGGCGGCATGGACGCGCAAGGCGGCCTGATCGCCAACCAGATGAAGCGCCTGGGCGTCAAGGCCAAGCTCATGGGCTCGGACGGCTTGTGCACGGCGGAAATCCTGAAGATCAGCCAAGGTGCGGTCAACGACGTGCTCTATTGCAGCCGGGGCGGCGAAGAGCTGGCCAAGCGCCCCAAGGGCGCCGATTTTGCCAAGCGCTACCAGGACCGCTTCAAGACCGAAGTGCTCACCTATGGGCCCTTCATGTACGACGCGATGATGATCGTGGCCGCCGCCATGAAAAAAGCGGATTCCACCGAGCCCGCCAAATACCTGGCTGCGGTACGGGATGTGAATTACGAAGGCGTGACCAACACCTTCAACTTCGACGACAAAGGCAATCTGAAAAACGCCGGCGTCACCGCCTATGTGTACAAGGACGGCAAGCAGACCCAGATTCCCTACCAATAAGCGATAAGCCCTGGGCCCCGGCTGGCTGGTGCTGCCGGCCAGTTGCCTGGGCGACTGGCGGCACGCGACTGGTTGGCCCCGCCCCTTTATAGTGAAAACCACCGCTTGCGCCTGCCCAGGCAGCGCGAGCAGCTTCTTTTTTGATAGTAGGCCGCCCCCGGCCTGGAGAGCAAGGAAAGACGAGCGATGACTGCATCCACCACCCGTTTGAAAGACATCTGCCAACAACTGGCGCTGGATCTGCAGCCCCTGGCAGGCCAAGACATTGCCAGCCGTTCGCCGGCTGACGGCGCCACCTTGGCCACGCTCAAAGCGCACAGCGCGCAGCAGGCCAACGACGCGATCCAGGCTGCGCACAACGCGTACCTGCAGTGGCGCAGCGTGCCTGCGCCCGTGCGTGGTGAGTTGGTGCGCCGCTTTGGTCAAACCCTGCGCCAGCACAAGGCTGCGCTGGGCGCGCTGGTCTCGGTAGAGGCGGGCAAGATCACCTCCGAAGGACTGGGCGAAGTGCAAGAGATGATCGACATCTGCGACTTCGCCGTCGGCCTGTCGCGCCAGCTGCATGGCCTGACCATTGCCAGCGAGCGCCCCGGCCACCGCATGATGGAAACTTGGCACCCGATGGGTGTGGTCGGCATCATCTCGGCCTTCAACTTTCCGGTCGCCGTATGGTGCTGGAACACGGCGCTGGCGCTGGTGTGCGGCGATGCCGTGGTGTGGAAACCATCTGAGAAAACGCCGCTCACCGCCGTGGCCTGCCAGCATTTGCTGGAGCAGACGATTGCCGCCTTCAACCAAGAGCAGCCGGGCGCCGTGCCCGCAGGCATCAGCCAGTTGCTGATTGGTGGCCGCGATGTGGGCGAAGTGCTGGTGAACAACCCGCTGGTGCCCGTGGTCAGCGCCACCGGCTCCACCCGCATGGGCCGCCAGGTGGGCGCCAAGGTGGCCGAGCGCTTTGGCCGCTCGATCCTGGAGCTGGGCGGCAACAACGCCATGATCGTCACGCCCAGCGCTGATCTGGAGCTGGCTGCCCGCGCCATCACCTTCGCCGCAGTCGGCACTGCCGGTCAGCGCTGCACCACTTTGCGCCGCCTGATCGTGCACAAGAGCGTGGCCGAGCAACTGGTGGCGCGCCTCGAAAAAATCTACGGCAGCATTGCCGTGGGCGACCCGATGACCGAGGGCACCCTGGTCGGCCCGCTGATCGACCAGGCTTCCTACGAAGCCATGCAAGCTGCGCTGGCGCAAGCCAAGGCCGATGGCGGCACGGTGGTGGGCGGCCAGCGCGAGCGCGAAGACCTGGGCGCCAACGCCTATTACGTGCGCCCGGCGCTCGTCAAAATGCCTGCGCAAACCAAGGTGATGGAGCACGAAACCTTTGCGCCGATTCTGTATGTCGTCACCTATGACGGCAGCACCGAAGACGCGATTGCGCTGCAAAACGGCGTACCGCAAGGCTTGTCGTCGGCTATCTTCACCAGTGATCTGCGCGATGCCGAGCGCTTCATGTCGCCAGCGGGCAGCGACTGCGGTATTGCCAACGTCAACATCGGCACTTCGGGCGCCGAAATTGGCGGTGCCTTTGGTGGTGAAAAGGAAACCGGCGGCGGCCGCGAATCTGGCTCGGACGCGTGGAAAGGCTATATGCGCCGCGCCACGAACACCATCAACTACAGCGGCGCGCTGCCCTTGGCGCAAGGTGTGCGCTTTGACGTTTGACCCCCTGAGCCGCTAGTGCGGCTTCCCCCGCTCTCTCCGTGCGGGGGCAGCACCACTGCGGTGCGGCCGGCTCCGGCCCTTGCTTGGGCCGTGCTGGGTTGGAGCGATTGAGCTGGACCTGAGTTTGTTCGTGAGAGATCGTGATGAATGAGCAGCCTATTGTGATCGTCGGCGGTGGCGCGATTGGTAGCGCCATTGCCTACTTTCTGACCCTGCAGCAGCCGGGCTTGCCGGTGCTGGTGATCGAGCGCGATCCGAGCTATGCGCAGGCCTCGTCGGCGCTGTCGGCGAGCTCGATCCGGCAGCAGTTCTCGACGGCGATCAATATCGCGCTGTCGCAGTTCGGCATCGGCTTTTTGCGCAATTTGCAAAACGAATTGGCGGTGGGTAACGACCGGCCGGACATCGGTCTGGTGGAAGACGGTTATCTCTACCTGGCCACGGCAGCCGGTGAGGCTGTGCTGCGCGAAAACCATGCACTGCAGCGCGAGCACCAGGTGGATGTGGCGCTGCTGGAGCCAGTGCAATTGCGGGCGCGCTTTCCATGGCTGAACGTGGATGACATCGTGCTCGGCTCGCTCGGGCTCTCGGCCGAAGGCTGGTTCGATGGTTATCTGCTGATGGCATCGCTCAAAGCCAAGGCGGTATCGCAGGGCGTGCGTTATTTGCGTGCCGAGGCTGCAGGCGTGGAGCAATCCAAGCACGATGGCGTAACGCACGTGGATGCCGTGCTGTTGGCCGATGGCACGCGCATCGCGTGCCGCGCCATGGTGAACGCGGCGGGCGCTTGGGCCAAACCGGTGGCTGCTTGGTTGGGCGTTGATTTGCCCGTGCATGGCAAGCGGCGCACGGTGTTCAACCTGTCCAGCCCGGCGCAGCTGCCGCGCTGCCCGTTGCTGATCGATCCGAGTGGCATCTGGCTGAGGCCAGAAGGCAAAGGCTTCATCGCGGGCTTTTGCCCCGAGCCGCAGTTTGACGGCAATGACATTCCGCTGGACGTGGAGCACGAGGCTTTCGAGAGCTTTGTCTGGCCCACGCTGGCCGAGCGTATTCCCGGCTTTGAAGCGCTGCGCGTAGAAAGCGCCTGGGCGGGCTACTACGAGATGAATCTGTTTGACCACAACGCCATCCTCGGCCTGCACCCGAGCTGCGACAACGCCTATTTCGCCAATGGTTTTTCCGGCCACGGCCTGCAGCAAAGCCCGGCTGCTGGCCGCGCCATTGCCGAGCTGGTGCTGACCGGGCGCTACCAGACGCTGGATGTCAGCCCGCTGGGCTGGGAGCGCCTGCTGCGCAACGAGCCGCTGCTGGAAAAATGCATTATTTGAGGCTGCGCTTGCCGCAGCAAAGAGCAGGGTGCCGGAAGGTTTCAGGTACGCTGCGTCAGAGAATTTGAAGGAGACAGACATGACGAATGCCAACACGCCTCGCACCGGCGGCCAACTGGTGGTGGACCAACTGGTGATCCACGGCGCCAAGCAGATTTTTACCGTGCCCGGCGAGAGCTTTCTGGCGGTGCTGGACGCGCTGTATGACGCACCCATCCAGACCACGATCTGCCGCCAGGAAGGCGGCGCCGCCATGATGGCCGAGGCCCAAGGCAAGCTCACCGGCCAGCCCGGCATTTGCATGGTGACGCGTGGGCCGGGTGCTACCAACGCATCGGCCGGCATGCATGTGGCCATGCAGGATTCCACGCCGCTGATCGTGTTTGTGGGCCAGATCGAGCGCGGCGCACGCGACCGCGAGGCTTTCCAGGAGCTGGATTACCGCGCCGTTTTCGGCCCCATGGTGAAGTGGGCCACCGAGATTGACGACGCTGCCCGCGTGCCCGAAATCATCGCCCGCGCCTTTGCGGTTGCCACGAGCGGCCGTCCTGGCCCGGTGGTGATTGCGCTGCCCGAAGACATGTTGCGTGATACGGTGCTGGTGCCTGATGCCAAGCCGTACCAGCCTGCGCCCGGCAAGCCTGCGGATGCCGATGTGCAAACCGTGGTGGCCAAGCTGGCTGCGGCCAAGAACCCCATCATCATTGCTGGCGGCTCGCGCTGGAGCGAGCAGGCGCACCAGGATATTGCGGCTTTTGCTGCCGCCCATGCCGTGCCGGTGGCTTGCTCTTTTCGTCGGCAAATGGTTTTCCCGGCCAACCACCCCAACTACGCCGGCGATGTGGGTCTGGGCGTGAACCCCAAGCTGATCGAGCGCGTGAAGAACGCCGATCTGGTGCTGCTGCTGGGCGGCCGCATGTCCGAAGTGCCTTCGCAAAGCTATACGCTGCTGGGCATTCCGGTGCCGGCGCAGCAGCTGATCCACGTACACCCCGATCCGGACGAGCTGGGCCGCGTCTACCAGGCCGAGCAAGCCGTTGTGGCTGCCCCCGATGCGTTCTGTGCCGCACTGGTCAAACAAGCCGCGCCGCCATTGAGCGATGCACGCAAAGCGCTGGTGGAGCAGGCGCACGCTGACTACCTGGCCTGGAGCAACCCGGCGCCGATCAAGGTGCCTGGCGATTTGCAAATGGGCCAATTGATGCAGCATGTGCGCGATGTGTTGCCCGCCGATACCGTGTGGTGCAACGGCGCTGGCAACTTTGCCACCTGGGTGCACCGCTTCTGGCCCTTCACCGCCTACGGCAGCCAGTTGGCGCCTACCAGTGGCAGCATGGGTTACGGCTTGCCAGCGGCAGTGGGGGCCAAGCGACTGTGGCCTGAGCGCAGCGTGGTCTGCATTGCTGGCGACGGCGATTTTCTGATGCACGGCCAAGAATTTGCCACCGCCGTGCAATACGGTTTGCCGGTGGTCGTGCTGCTGATCGACAACGGCATGTACGGCACCATCCGCATGCACCAGGAGCGCGATTACCCCAACCGCGTCAGCGCCACCGAGCTGCGCAACCCGGATTTTGTGGCCTACGCCAAAGCCTTTGGCGGCAACGGCGCCCGCGTCAACAAGACCGAAGAGTTTGGCCCCGCACTGGCCGAAATGCGCGCCTGGGCAGCCGAGCACAAATTGCCCGTGATCGTGCACTGCAAGCTCGACCCGCAGGCCATCACGCCCGCCCGCAGCCTGGACCAGATTCGCGGCACCGGCGTGTAAACCCAACCAGTTCTGCGCAAGCAGCGCAGACAAAGAAAAAGCACCTGGAGAAGGTGCTTTTTCGTTTGGTGCGCGGGCCTATGTTTTACAGCACATCACTGGCAAAGTCTGCGAGACGCGAACGCTCGCCGCGGGCCAGCGTGATATGGCCGCTGTGTGGCCAGCCTTTGAAGCGGTCCACCACATAGGTCAGGCCCGACGAGCCCTCGGTCAGGTACGGCGTGTCGATCTGCGCCAGGTTGCCCATGCAGATGATCTTGGTGCCGGGGCCCGCGCGCGTGATCAAGGTCTTCATCTGCTTGGGCGTCAGGTTCTGTGCCTCGTCGATGATGACGTACTTGTTCAAAAAGGTGCGGCCGCGCATGAAGTTCATCGACTTGATCTTGATGCGGCTGCGGATCAGATCATTGGTGGCAGAGCGGCCCCATTCGCCGGGGTTGCCGCCGTCGCCCTTGGCCAGGAACTCCAGGTTGTCGTCGAGCGCGCCCATCCAGGGGCCCATCTTCTCTTCTTCGGTGCCGGGCAGAAAACCGATGTCTTCGCCCACGCTCACGGTGGCGCGGGTCATGATGATCTCGGTGTAGCGGCGCTCGTCGAGTACCTGCGTCAGGCCGGCGGCCAGCGCCATCAGCGTCTTGCCGGTACCTGCGGTGCCGGCCAGCGTGACAAAGTCGACATCCGGGTCCATCAGCAGGTTCATTGCGAAGTTCTGCTCACGGTTGCGCGTGGTCACGCCCCAGACATTGTTCTTCTGGTGGCCGTAGTCCTTGAGGGTTTCGAGCACAGCGGTCTTGTCGCGGATCTCGATCACGCGGGCAAACAGGCTGGCTTCGCCCGGTGCCTCGTAGAACACGAACTGGTTGATGTGCAACTGCTGCGTGATCGGGCCGCTGATGCGGTAGCAGGTAGAGGCGCCCGACTGCCAGCTCTCAACCTTTTTGCCCACCTTGGCCCAGAAATCCAGCGGCAGCTGCAGCATGCCGGTGTACAGCATGTCGCCGTCTTCCAGCGTCTTGTCGTTCTGGTAATCCTCAGCTTCCAGGCCCAGGGCGCGCGCTTTGACGCGCATGTTGATGTCTTTGGACACCAGCACCACCTGGCGCTCAGGGTAGCGCTGGCGCAGGGCTTCCACCACGCCCAGAATCTGGTTGTCGGCCTTGCCCTGGGGCAGGCTCTCGGGCAAGTGGTAGTTCAGCGGCTCGGTCTGGAAGAACAGACGGCCGGCAGCGCCTTTCTGGCCGGTGGCATCGAGATGGATGCCTTGGGCCAGCTTGCTTTCTTGCGTGGCGACCAGGGCATCCAGCGTGCGGCTGGCCTGGCGGCCGTTGCGCGCCACCTCGGTCATGCCCTTTTTGTGGCCATCGAGCTCTTCGAGCACGATCATCGGCAGGTAGATGTCGTGCTCTTCAAAGCGGAACAGGCTGCTCGGGTCGTGCAGCAGCACATTGGTGTCGAGCACAAACAGCTTGGGCTTGCCAGTGCCGGTTTTGGCGGCCTTGGCCGGCTTGCTGGCAGGCGCTGCCGCAGCCGTGGCGGGTACGTACTGGGCCGGCGCAGTAGGCGTGTTGGCGCTGGTGGCCGGCTTTTTGGCTGTCGTCTTTTTGCCGCGAGCGGGCTTGGCAGCTGGGCTGGCCTGGGCAGCCGGTGCAGCGGCCGTGCGCTGCAGCGCTTGCTCGGCAGCGGCTATTTCAGTGTGCTCCAGATCCAGGTCGGACACATCGTCGATCACCGGGCCTGTGGATTTGCGGGTGGAGGTGCCGGCCTTGGCGGCCAGCGTGCTGGAGGAAAGTTGGCTACCACGGCGGGTAGGTGCGGGAGGCAGAGGCATGAAGCTAAAGGCCTTTATCAAACTTTCGCCCAGGGGGCGATATCCACATCGGAGCGGGCACGCGCCATGCAAAAAAGGCCATCTCGCAAGCAAGACAGCCTTGGATCAGCAGGGGCGGCAACACATTCCGGGCTCAAACACATGGGGCCCATTATGCACATTCTGGCCGTCGGAAAAATGTCAAATTTCTGTCACGCCATACATGACAACGGCGCATCCCTGCGAAGCAGGTGATGCGCCGTGCGCGCTGCCCAAGGAGGGCAGCAGTAGAAAGCTCAGGCAGCTTTCTTTTGTGCGGCCTTCATCGATTTGACGGCCTTGAGCACTTCTTCCACATGGCCGGGCACTTTCAGGCCGCGCCATTCTTGTACCAGCAGGCCATCGGGGCCGACCAGGAAGGTGGAGCGCTCAATGCCCTTGACCTTCTTGCCGTACATGATCTTGTTCTTGACCACGCCGAACATGTGGCAGAGTTTTTCCTCGGTGTCGGCAATCAACTCGAAGGGCAGCTCAAGCTTGCCCTTGAAGTCGTCGTGCGATTTCATGTTGTCGCGCGATACACCGAACACTGCCGCGCCCGCCTTGACGAAGTCCGCGTACTTGTCGCGGAACTGCATGGCTTCGGTCGTGCAGCCGGGAGTGTTATCCTTTGGGTAGAAGTACAGCACCAGAATTTGCCCCTGGTGCGACGCGTTGGAGACCTTTTGGCCTCCGGTTGCTAGTGCTTCAAATTCTGGCAGGGGTTTGTTGACGACAACAGCCATAACGCTCTATTTTCTCCGGAGTAATCGCAAAAAGGCCGCAGGAATCGAGTATTCATATCGTTGTTGTTATGTGGGCCCGCGACCGCAAGCGAGTATTTTACCCCGAATCGAAATATTTATCGAGCCCCCCTGATAATCACAGGCTATCAATTGTGGTTATCCTGCTGCAGCTTCCACAACCACTGCCAGCAAAACCTTGCGCCCCTCACCCGCCAAAACGTTGTAAGTGCGGCATGCAGCCGCGGTATCCATGGCTTCGAAGCCTATTCGTTGCGATATCAACGGTGCCAGCCAGGCGGGATTGGGAAATCGTAAGCGATTGCCACTTCCGAAAATAATTGTTTCTACATCGTAATCGGCCAGCTGGGCAAAATGCGCTGCGCCCAGTTCGGCAAAACTGCTGCAATTCCAAGGCTGCAGCGTGCCGTTGGAGCAGACCACCAGGCTGTGTTCGTAGCGCTGTTTGTCGATGGCGACCCAGCCGGGGCCGTAACCGGTGGCGGTCAAGGTGTTGGATTTGTCAGGCTGGAATTTCATGGCGTTGGCGGGCTCGGGCCCGGTTGAATGTTGCTCGCCAGCCGCGGCCTGCGTGTTGCGGCATGGCTGGCCTGGGCAATCGGTACCACTACAACGTGGTGATTGTGAAGAACTGTGGTCAAATTATAGGTTTCACCTAGTCGGGTTGTGGCTTTGAAGGGCAGGCAAGGTTGTCTGCCGACCGCAACCCCATGTTTTCACAGGTAGTACGTTCTGTCATGAAGACCATCCACAAGTCCGCCAAGCTCGCCAATGTGTGTTACGACATCCGAGGGCCGATCATGGACGCGGCCAAGCGGATGGAAGACGAAGGCCAGAAGATCATCAAGCTCAACATCGGCAACTTGGCCGTGTTCGGCTTTGATGCGCCCGAAGAAGTGCAGCAGGACATGATCCGCAACCTGCCCAACTCGGCCGGCTACTCCGACAGCAAAGGCATCTTTGCCGCGCGCAAGGCGGTGATGCACGAAACCCAGCGTCTGGGCGTCAAGGGCGTGACGCTGGACGATATTTACCTGGGCAATGGCGCCTCTGAGCTGATCAGCCTGGCCACCAATGGCCTGCTGGATGTGGGCGACGAGATGCTGCTGCCCGCGCCCGATTACCCGCTGTGGACGGCGGCGACCAGCCTGTCGGGCGGCACGCCCGTGCACTACATGTGCGACGAAAACAATGGCTGGATGCCCAATCTGGCAGACATTCGCGCCAAGATCACGCCGCGCACCAAGGGCATCGTGGTCATCAACCCGAACAACCCGACCGGCGCGCTCTACAGCAAAGAGCTGCTGCTGCAGATCATCGACATCGCGCGCGAACACGGCCTGGTCATCTTCGCCGACGAGGTGTACGACAAGGTGCTGTACGACGATGTGGTGCACACGCCGCTGGCCACGCTGTCGCAAGATGTGCTCACGCTCACCTTCAACTCGCTGTCCAAGGCTTACCGCAGCTGCGGCTACCGCGCCGGCTGGATGGTGATCTCGGGCGACAAATCGGGCGCTGCCGATTACATCGAAGGCCTGAACATGCTCTCGAACATGCGCCTGTGCGCCAACGTGCCCGGCCAGTGGGCGGTGCAGACCGCGCTGGGCGGCCACCAGAGCATTGACGAGCTGGTGCAAGAGGGCGGCCGCCTGCGCAAGCAGCGCGATCTGGCCTGGGAGCTGATCAACGCCATTCCCGGCGTCAGCTGCGTCAAGCCACAAGGCGCGCTCTACATGTTTCCGCGCCTCGATCCTCAGGTCTACCCGATCAAGGACGACCAGGAGTTTTTCCTGCAAGTGCTCAAGGAAACCCGCGTCATGCTGGTGCAGGGCACGGGCTTCAATTGGCCCAACCCGGACCACTTCCGCATCGTCTTCCTGCCGCACGAGCCCGATCTGCGCGAGGCCATCAACCGCTTGGCCGGCTTCCTGGCCAAGTACCGCCAGCGCCACGGCACCGACAAGCTGGCGGTAGTGCCAGCGGCTGCTGAGGCGCCGGCCAAAGCAGCCAAGGCCAGCAAAGCGGCCTGAGTACATTTGATAGCTGCTAGCGCTCGCCAGTCGGGCGCTAGTTTGTTTTTTAACTGAGCAAGTATTAGAAATTCTATGAAACCGATCCAAGTAGGCTTGTTGGGCATTGGCACCGTCGGCAGCGGTGTGTTTAACGTGTTGCAACGTAACCATGACGAGATTCGCCGCCGCGCCGGCCGCGAAATCGCCATCACCATGGTGGCCGATCTGGACGAAACCCGTGCCCGCGCCGTGGTGGGCGAGCACGCCAAGGTGGTCAAGGACGCGCGCGAGATCATCGCCAACCCCGAGATCGATGTGGTGGTAGAGCTGATTGGCGGCTACGGCATTGCCAAAGCCCTGGTGCTGGAAGCCATTGCCGCTGGCAAGCACGTGGTTACCGCCAACAAGGCGCTGCTGGCCGTGCACGGCACCGAAATCTTCAAGGCCGCTGCCGAAAAGGGCGTGATGGTGGCTTACGAGGCGGCCGTGGCCGGTGGCATTCCCATCATCAAGGCGCTGCGCGAAGGCCTGACGGCCAACCAGATCCAGTGGATCGCCGGCATCATCAACGGCACGACCAACTTCATCCTGTCCGAAATGCGCGACAAGGGCCTGGATTTTGAGGTGGTGCTGAAAGAAGCCCAACGCCTGGGCTATGCCGAAGCGGACCCGACCTTCGATATCGAAGGCGTGGACGCTGCCCACAAGGCCACGTTGATGAGCGCCATCGCTTTCGGCATCCCCGTGCAGTTCGACAAGGCTTATGTGGAAGGCATCACCAAGCTGTCGGCCGCCGACATCAAGTACGCCGAGCAACTGGGCTACCGCATCAAGCTGCTGGGCATCACCAAGCGCGCCGACAAGGGCATTGAGTTGCGCGTTCACCCATCGCTGGTGCCAGCCAAGCGCTTGATCGCCAATGTCGAAGGCGCCATGAACGCCGTGGTGGTGCAAGGCGATGCCGTGGGCACCACCTTGTACTACGGCAAGGGCGCAGGCTCCGAGCCTACCGCTTCGGCTGTGATCGCTGACCTGGTGGATATCGCCCGCCTGGATGGCGCCGATGCATCGCACCGCGTGCCGCCACTGGCTTTCCAAAGCAGCACGCTGAGCGAAGCCGGCCAAGAGCTGCCCGTGCTGCCGATGGCCGAAGTCGTCACCAGCTACTACCTGCGCATGCGCGTGGCCGATGAAGCCGGCGTGCTGGCCAAGGTCACCGGCATTTTGGCCAACGCCGGCATCAGCATCGATGCTGTGCTGCAGCGCGAAGCCGACGAAGTGGGCGGCGAAGGCTCCACCCAGACCGATCTGATCATCCTCACGCACGACACGCGCGAAGGCGACATGGACAAGGCCCTGGCCGAGATCCAAGGCCTGCCCACGGTGTTGGCCCCGATCACCCGCATCCGCAAGGAAGAGCTGAACTAAGACAAGCCAGGTCTGATCGCTCTCAGCCGGGGAACAGCCCGGTCAGTGTGATCAGCGCATCCGGCTCATTTCCCAAGGCTGGCGCCCATGGCGCTGGCCTTTTTTGTTTTTGCGGGCGGCACTGCTGTTGCAAATTGGTTAATCGAAATTGTTTGTTCAATTGTTGTTGTTAATAATCTGATCTCTACTGCGTGGGCCGTCTGGCCTGCGCGCCGAGAACAAGCCATAACAAAGCGTGGACGCAAACATGTCTGAGACCGATAAAAAATGGATGGCCCGCCTCAAGCGCTGGGCGGTGTTGTTTGGCATTCCTTTGCTGATGCTGGCCATGGGCTGCTGGCAGTGGACGCGCACCGATGCGCCCATCGACGTCAGCGCCAAAATCGCCGAATACAAAGCCGTGGTGCAAGAGCTGGAAGACATGGAGGCCAAAGCGCCGGGGCGGGGCGCCACTGTTCGAGACAGCAAAGGCCGCGAGCACCCGATCTGGAAGGTGAAAAGCGATTACCAGCGGGCGATTGCCGAGCTGGAAGGCCAAAGCCTGAACGTCACCACGCGCAACCTGCAACCCACACTGGCAGCCTGCACGATCGTTTTCAGCGTGCTGGCGCTGCTGTGGTCGGCGCTGGGCGTTTTCTACCAGCGCAGCATGGGCAAGAAGGCGCTGCAGTCGCGTGAACTGCTGCTGGCTACCTTCCAAAAAGGCCGCAAGCTTTTGCCCACCTACATGGTGGTGATGGTGTTGCTGCTGTTTGCGGCCGCCATTCCGCTGCTGGTGTTCGAGATGATGCCGATTCTGCGCCACCGCAACTACAGCAAGGGCGACATGAAATTCATGTTCGTGCTCGGCGGTCTGGCGCTGTTCTTGTTTTATTCGGGCGGCAAGCTGCTGTGGGATGTGTGGAAAGCATCGCGCAAGCCGATGGAGAACGAGCCGATCGACGTGATGGGCCAAACCATCAGCCGCGAGCAAGCGCCCGAGCTCTGGGGCTTTGTCGACCGCGTGGCCAGCAAGACGGGCTCAGGCATGCCTGACAGCATTGTGGTGGGTTTGAACGAAGGCTTCTTTGTCACTGAACACCCGGTCAAGCTCACGAGCGGCGCCATGGTGCCGCAAGGCCGTGTGCTGTATTTGCCGCTGCCGTACATGGCTTTCCTGAATGCGGGCGAAGTGGCGGCCGTGATTGGCCACGAACTGGGCCACTTTATTGGCGAAGACACGCTCTACAGCCAACGCTTCTCGCCTATTTACAGCGCCACCATCAACCACCTGGTGGCCGTGAGCGGTGGCGAGCAGCGCGAGGAATCCTGGCTCGACTTTTTGCGCCGGCCGGCCACTTTGATGGGCGAGATGTTTCTGGACAGCTTCCATGAAGCCGTGCGTTATTGGAGCCGCAAGCGCGAGCTGGCCGCCGATGCAGTGGGCGCCAGCGTGGTCAGCCCGCAGGCCGTGGCTTCGTCGCTGTTGCGTATTACGGCGCTGGAGCCGCATGTCAGTGAGGCGTTGCAGGCCAATTGGGACCGGGGCGAAACCGTCGAAGGCGGCGTGCTTGGCCATGTGCGCCAGTTGGTGGCCAGCAAAGGCATGGTCGACCCGAGCGAGCACCTGGAAAACCGCCAGTCGCACCCCACCGACACCCACCCTGAGCTGGCCGTGCGCCTGGACTCGCTGGGCGTCGCCATCTCGCCCGAGCTGCTGGCTCGCGCCATGGATGCCCAGGGCAGTCGCCTGCTGCAAGAGTTTGGTCTGGAGCAGGGCGCTCGCCCGGCAGCAGGCCGCACCTTTGCCGGCAGTGTGGCACCGGCGCCCGTGGTTGATGTGAATGCCGCCTTGCAAAACGAGTTGAGCAGTGCGGCCGCGAGCAACCGCAGTGCCAAGGTGGCCGAGCTGCGAGAAATCTCGGCACTGGCCCAGGACCAGACCGTGGTCTACGAACGCTCGCTGGGCATGGTTTTGCTGTTCGGCGCTCTGGCTGTTGCTTGTTTGATCGGGGCGGTGCTCATTGCGCTTGCCAAACAGAACTGGGGTGTAACGGCTGGGGTGGCGGCTGCTGGATTGGCCTGCGTGGGCTTTGCTGTTTTGTTCTGGCGCGACGGCCAGCATCCGGCCTTGGTGCTGCAGCCCGAAGGCCTGCGCCTGTTCCATGCGCCAACACTGCTGCCCTGGTCTGCCATTGACGACTTCGAGTTCAATGAGACCAACCACATGTTCACCCTCATCATGCCGCTCGAACAGGGCGTGGTGCCGCCGGCCATGGGTGTGGGCAAACGCCGCGCCCAGTACCAGCAGAAAAAGCAGCGCATTGTGCTGATGCTCAAAGGCGTCAAGAAAATGAAAACCGAGGCCTTTGCCACATTGATGGTGAACTACTGGCGCGCCTACCATGCCCGGCAGGAGCTGCAACGCATGGGCGTGCTGGTTTGAGAGGCTACAACGCCGCCGTTACCTGAGCCTCAGCTTCATGCCGAGGCTTTTTTATAGGTCAACAAGGTTTTCCGGGGGCGCAAGTGTGTTAACAAAAGAGGCTGTATTGCTTGGGTTTAGAGTTTTCGTTTTAAGGTGGCGATATGACCGCGTATGCTTTGTTGCGGGGTCTTGCCGTACCAAGGTACTGTCTGCGCCCCCGACGCCGCGCCTACGCGGCCATCTCGCCATTGCGGTGAACTATTCCAGCGCCCGCTTCACTGCAAAGCGATGCTGTTTGAATACCATTCAATCCAACTCTTGGTTTTCTCCGTACTCTGGGAAGGCTTTTTTTCGCCATTGCAGTCGGCATTTCAGTGCCGCATGTAGCAGTACTGGCGGCTGCACGATAATAGACAGTTGCTCCCGGGCCCGCCTTCGGGGCCTTGTCCACTTTTTTCGCACCCTCCATGCTGTATCTCTCCACGCGCGGCCATGCCGAACAAAAACGTTTCTGCGACATCTTGCTCGAAGGCCTGGCGCCCGATGGCGGCTTGTACCTGCCGGTGCAATACCCGCAAATTGACGATGCCAAGCTGAGCCAGCTGCGCGAGACGCTGGCAACCCAGGGCTATGCTGCGCTGGCTTTTGAGATTCTGTCGCTCTATATCGACGACATCCCTGCTGCCGATTTGAAGGCCTTGTGCGCCAAGACCTACACCAAGCAAGTCTTTGGCACCGACGCCATCGTTCCGGTGCGCCAGTTGGACGGCAACTTGCTGATCGAAGCCCTGTCCAACGGCCCCACCTTGGCTTTCAAAGACATGGCCATGCAGCTGCTGGGCAATCTGTTCGAGTACGAACTGGCCCGCCGTGGTGAAGAGCTGAACATTCTGGGTGCCACCAGCGGCGACACCGGCAGCGCGGCAGAATACGCCATGCGCGGCAAAAAGGGCGTGCGCGTTTTCATGACCAGCCCGCACGGCCGCATGAGCCCGTTCCAGCAGGCGCAAATGTTCAGCCTGCAAGACGCGAACATTCACAACATCGCCATCGAAGGCGTGTTCGACGACTGCCAGGACATCGTCAAGGCCGTCAGCAACGACCACGCTTTCAAGGCGCAGTACAAGATCGGCACCGTCAACTCCATCAACTGGGCGCGCCTGCTGGCCCAGGTGGTGTACTACTTTGCCGGCTACCTGCAAGCCACCAAGAGCAATACCGAGAAGGTCAGCTTCACCGTGCCGAGCGGCAACTTTGGCAACATCTGCGCCGGCCATGTGGCGCGCCAGATGGGCCTGCCGATCGCCAAGCTGGTGGTGGCCACCAACGAGAACGATGTGCTCGACGAATTCTTCCGCACCGGCGTCTACCAGGTGCGCGGCTCGGCCAATACCTACGAGACATCGAGCCCTTCGATGGACATCAGCAAGGCCAGCAACTTTGAGCGCTTTGTGTTCGATCTGGTGGGCCGCGACGGCGCCCGCACCAAGCAACTGTTTGCCGATGGCGTGGCCAAGCAAGGCAAGTTCGATCTGAGCGCCGATCCGGCCTTCAAAGACGCGGCCACCAAGTACGGCTTTACCAGCGGCAAAAGCACGCACGCCGACCGCCTGGCCACCATTAAAAACACCTACGAGCGCTTCGGCCAGATGATCGACACCCACACCGCCGATGGCGTGAAGGTGGCGCGCGAGCACCTCGGCGCCGAGCCGATGATCGTGCTGGAAACGGCCTTGCCCATCAAGTTTGCTGCCACCATCGAAGAAGCGCTGGGCCGCCTGCCCGAGCGTCCGGCGCAGTTCAACGGTATTGAAGACCTGCCCAAGCGCGTGGTGGTCATGGCCGCCGACACCGACAAGGTGAAGGCTTTCATCGCAGACAACTGCAAGTAAAAAACAGCGAGCAATCGCAATCGGGTTGGCGGCGCTGGCAAGGCCGGCGCCAGCTTTCATCAAGCAAGGAGCAGGTATGCAGGTGGTGTGTTTTGCAGGCTATTCGGGCAGCGGCAAGACCACCCTGATCGAGCAGCTGATCCCTGTGCTGCGTGCGCAGGGTCAGAGCGTTTCGGTCATCAAGCACACCCACCACCGCTTTGATGTGGACACGCCGGGCAAAGACACCTGGCGCCACCGCCAAGCCGGCGCTTACGAGGTGCTTGCTGCTTCTGACCAGCGCGTGGTGCTGATGCGCGAACTGCCCGCCAGCCCGCAGCCGCAACTGCCCAATGTGCATGCGCTCATCGCCCAGCTCGACAGCGGCGTGGACTGGGTGCTGGTAGAAGGCTTTAAAGACTGCGATCTGCCCAAGCTCGAAGTGCTGGCCAACGAGCCCGAAGCCGCAGGCAAAGCGCCGCTCTACCCGCACGACAGCTGCGTGCAAGCCATCGTGCATTCGCCCGCCCGTGTGTTGAGTCCGAGCAGCGCTTTGCCGGTGTTGCCGCGCGACGAGCCGGCCGCCGTAGCGCACTGGTTGCTGGCCCATGCCGAGCTGTTTGGCTACACGCCGCCTTGCGTGTTTGCGGCCGATATGGCCGGTTGATTCAGCGGGCTGCGCACCGCCGCCCGCCGTGGCCAGTGCAGCCCAACAGTTAGAGGAAAAACCGAGATGAATGCATCTTCCCGCATACCGCTCAAGCGCCTGGATGACGCTCTGGCCGAGCTGCTGGCGCAAGCCGCGCCACTGGCACAGACCGAGCAAATCAGCACTTTCGATGCCGATGGCCGTGTGCTGGCGCAAGACCTGGTGTCTGCACTGCAAGTGCCATCGTTCGACAACAGTGCCATGGACGGTTACGCCATGCGCGCTGCCGATGTACCTGCTGCTGGCGCTGTGTTGCCCGTCAGTCAGCGCATTGCGGCTGGCAGCGTGGGCGAGGCTTTAGCAGCAGGCACTGCAGCACGCATTTTCACCGGCGCGCCCGTGCCCGCTGGTGCCGATGTGGTGGTGATGCAAGAAGAATGCACGGCGTTGGAAGACGGCCGCGTGCAAATCAATGCCGCGGTCAAACTGGGCCAGAACATTCGCCGCGCTGGCGAAGACATTGCGCTGGGCAGCACCATCATCGCTACCGGCACGCGCCTCACACCGGCCGAGCTGGGCCTGGCCGCCAGCATTGGCTGCGCCACGCTGCAAGTGGCTCGCCGCCCGCGTGTGGCCTTGTTCTCGACCGGCGACGAGCTGGTGATGCCGGGTGATGTGGCGCCGCAAGATCTGCCCGCTGGCAGCATCTACAACAGCAACCGCTTTTTCCTGCGTGCCATGCTGCAGCGCCTGGGTTGCGAAGTGCTGGATCAGGGCATCGTGCCCGACAGCTACGAAGCCACAGTTGCTGCATTGCAAGCGGCAGCGCAAGACTGCGATCTGGTGCTGACCAGTGGTGGCGTCTCGGTGGGCGAGGAGGATCACGTCAAACCGGCTGTCGAAGCACTGGGCAGCCTGGACCTGTGGGCCATTGCCATCAAGCCGGGCAAACCATTCGCTTACGGCAAGGTGGGCAAGGCTCATTTCGTCGGTTTGCCTGGCAACCCGGTGTCGAGCTTTGTCACCTTCGCCTTGCTGGTGCGCCCCTTCGTCTTGCGCTTGCAAGGCGTGCAAAACACGGCACCGCAAGCCGTCAACCTGCAGGCGGATTTTGACTGGCCGCGTGCGGACAAACGCCAGGAGTTTTTGCGCGCTCGCATCAACGCCCAAGGAGGCCTGGACCGCTTTGCCAACCAAAGCTCGGGTGTGCTGACATCGGTGGTCTGGGGCGATGGCCTGGTCGACAACCCCGCAGGCAGCACCATTGCGCGCGGCGACACGGTGCGCTTTATCCCCTTTGCGCAACTGCTGGCCTGAGACTAGGAAGGCATTCTCATGAGCACCAAAACCATCCAGCTGCGCTACTTCGCCTCCATCCGCGAAGCCATAGGCACCGGCAGCGAAGCCTTTGTGACGGACGCCACCAACGTGGGCGCACTGCGCGATGCCTTGCTGGCCCGTGGTGAGCCCTATGCCACTTGTTTGGCGCGTGGCCGTGCCGTACGCATTGCCGTGAACCAGACCATGAGCGACGAGCAAGCGCCGTTTGCCGATGGCGCAGAGATAGCGTTTTTTCCGCCGGTGACAGGAGGCTGAGGAACATGGTAAAGCCAGCCGACAAAGCCGACGCTTTGCCCGTCGATGCGGCCATCAGCGCACGCACGCGCAAAGCGCTGTCCGAAGCACGCGAGCGCGGCGTCAAACTGGGCACCGCTGGTGCCGACAACATCCGCGCTACCGTAGAAAAGCGCAAGGCCGACGCTGACAGCTTTGCGCAGCAACACGCCGCCTTGTTCGCCGAGATGCAGGCGCAGGGCCTTACCCACCGCAAGATGGCAGAGGTGCTGAACGAGCGGGGTGTTGCCGCTGCACGCGGTGGTGTTTGGACGCACGGGCAAGTACAGAGGATGTTGTTGCGTTTACGTGGGGAGTAGTGGGAAGCGGTGCAAGCGCTTCCGTTGCTTACAGCAAGTGGCTGGATTTGTGACGGACGCGTTGCGGCGAGCGTTTGTTTTCTTTGTGAAGACTTCTGCGCTTTGCGCAGATGCCGGGAGTTCGCCCCGGCTGGCGACTCACTTTCTTGCTGCACGTCCGGTGTGCCGGCCCAGAAGAAAGTAAGCAAAGAAACGTGCCCTGCAGCCAGCGTCCCCGACCGCCCCGCGTAGCGGGGCAATCGGGGCAACCTGCGATCGGAGAAAACGCCGGTGTGCGTCATAACTCTCTCCGCGCCAAGGCGCTGCGTTCAAACAGATGACGCAAGTCAGAGCACGAAGTTTGGCTGTCCTGCGGCAGCCAAACCGCCGGCGTTTACTCCGATCGCAGGCGCTGGCTGAAAGGGGTGGAGGAACATCCTCAACAGCCAACAGCCAACAGCCAACAGCCAACAGCCAACAGCCAACAGCCAACAGCCAACAGCCAACAGCCAACAGCC
>NZ_JBHZGV010000021.1:0-80031 GCF_043359985.1 Comamonas trifloxystrobinivorans | reverse complement strand
AACAGCCAACAGCCAACAGCCAACAGCCAACAGCCAACAGCCAACAGCCAACAGCCAACAGCCAACAGCCAACAGCCTGCGAGCACAGTGCCGCTGGGCTATGCCATGTGTGGGTTCGGCGCTAGTCGAACCACATGAAAAAAGCCACGCGGCCTGATGAAGGCCAAGTGGCTTGTACGCAAAGCGCAAGCGCTGAGTATCAGTTCATCCGGTTGCTGTTCTCGATCAGCTGGTTGTACTCGCGCACCAAATGGTCGGGGCTGCCTTCCACCATCCAGCCGGAGCCGTTCGACAGGTTCATTTTCTCGCCAGAGCTGTAAGCCTGGTTGTCACGCACACGGCGGATGCGCTGCTTGGCGGCTACCAGGAACTGCTCGTACAGGTGCTCCATGGCCACAAAGGTCATGGGCGCTTGGGCGCCTGGCTCTTTGGTGTATTTCACCAGGCTGTCTGAGGCTTGTTCGTAGGCTTTGAGTTTGGCGTTGGCGGCCTCTACGTCGAACTTGTCTTCGGCGATCAGGTTCACCAACTGCTTGGCGGCGATCATGGTGGACATGTGCCAGTACTGGTATTTGCGGCCTTCCGCTTTTTCTACGGCGGCCAGTTCGGCCAGGTGGACCTTGTCGTTCTCGGCCTCCAGCGCGGCGCTGAAAGCTTTGGTGGCAGCGTTGTAGGCGTCGTAGTTTTTGACGATATCGGGGTGCATGGCCTTGCCTTGCGCCATCTGGTCGTCCTTGTAGTTCTCGCGGCTGTAGTACTTGTCGGCTTCCACCAAGGTCTTGCCCCAGGCCTGGATGGTCTCGGCATAGGCCTTGGCGGCAGCGTCCAGCTCGGGCAGGGCGGGTTGGGCGGCAATGGCGTTCAGCACGGGCTGGTTGCACTTGGCCAGGGTGTGCTCCAAGATGGTGTAGGTGCCGTACACCGTACGCTCCTTGCCGGTGGGGCCGGCCTTCATGTCCTTGACCCACGACGCATAGCGCTCCATCGCCTGGTTGGCGCGCTCATGGGTTTCGTTGAAGCAGTCGATATAGACGTTCAGTTTGGCCGATGGGTCGGCGGCTGCAGGCGCGGGGGGCGGAGCCGGGGCTGGTTCGGGCGCTGGCGCAGGGGCCGCAGCGGGGGCTGGGGCAGGTGTTGCTGCTGGCGCCGGGGCGGGTGCTTCGGCCGCTTTGTCGCCACAGGCAGTCAGGGCGAGCAAGGCAGTGGTGCCGGCAGACAAAGCCAAGCAGCGCAGAGGAGAGAGGTTCACGTTCGCAGTCCTTTATAGCAAGCGGAGCCGGGCTTGAATGACAGGCCAGGCAATAAAAAACAATCTATCAACAGAATATATTGATAAATTGTTGCTATTTATAAAGAGGGGCGGAAAACTCTGCAAAACTGTGCCATCTGTGGCGCTGCTGCCGCAAAAACAGGGCGCTGACAGGCCCGTTGGAGCCGCTCAGTCGGCGCGCTCGGGCAACAGCAGCTCTGGTGTTTGCCAGTTCAGCAGTTCGGCCAGGCGCAAGATCACCCAGCGGGCTTCGCCGGGGCTGACCACGGCGCCGTCGGCCTGCAAGCCTTGGAACATGGTCTGCAAAATCGCGCTCTCGGACGGGGCGCTTTGGTGGTAGAGAATCTGCGCCTGCTCCACCAGCATCTGCGCCAGGTCTTCGCACAGCTCATAGCGTGCCGCCACTTCGCCGAGCGGCGCTTGCAGGCGCTGCTGGCGGCCCTGGAACAGGGCGATGAAGGAATCGGGGATAAAAATCTGGCTGCCGTCTTGCATGCAAAAAGTGTAGCTGATGGTGACGGCTGGGCGGTCAACAGGGGTTAGTCCCAGCATGGCGGGCGCGCCATTGTGGTTATCGTATTCAGCAGTTTTTACGACCCAGTCCGCCGGGTTGACGCTGCTGCTGGCAGCGCGCCCCGGGTGCCACAAGCACCCGTTGCCGGCGGCAAATACACAGCTATGGCGCCCACCGCATCTCTGGTAGCAATCACCGAAAACGACCACGACGTTCGCCTGCAGCTGGCCTACGCCACGCCCCACAACTTCACCGGCCAGCCCGTTTACCGCAACGCCTACTGCTATCTGCACCCGGATGCGGAAAAAGCACTCACACGGGCCTCGCTGTCGGCGCGCCAAGCGGGCATGCGCTTGCTGGTGTTCGATGCTTTTCGGCCGGCGCGGGCGCAGCAGATTCTGTTCGACTTTGCCCAAGACCCGACCTTTGTGGCAGACCCCAAGCGCGGCTCGCACCACACGCGGGGCTGCGCGGTGGATGTGAGCCTGCTCGGGCTGGACGGCCAAGAGCTCGACATGGGCACCGGCTTTGACGCCATGCAGGCTGAGTCTTTCCACTTCTGTGCCGGCCTGCCCGAGCCCGTGCAGCGCAACCGCTTGCTGCTGCTGGGCATCATGCTGTCGGCCGGGTTTGAGCATATTCCCAGTGAGTGGTGGCACTACCAGTTGCCCGGCGCCATGCAGTACCCGCTGATCGAAGATGGTGCAGGCGGCTTGCCCAAGCTGATGGATTAGCGGGCACGGCGCTTGCTATGCCTTGTGGGGCTTTCAACAATTTTTGAGAGGAGTGTTCCATGCAAACAGTGATTCGTAGACAGGTTCTGGCCGCTGCTGCTGCGGTGGCTTGTGGTGCAACGGCGCTCGGCTGGCTGCCGGCCGCGCAGGCGGCAACGCCCAAGGACATGCTGGTGATGGCCGGCACGCTGGACGAGTTCTCCACGCTCGACCCGGCCGAGGTCTACGAGCTGGTGCCCATGGAATACCTCTCCAACACCTATGACCGCCTGATCCGCGCCAACCTGGCCAAGCCCGGCGAGTTCGACGGCGATGCGGCCGAATCCTGGAGCGTCAGCGAAGACGGCAAAACCTTCACCTTCAAGATCCGCTCGGGGCAAAAGTTCCACTCGGGCAACCCGGTCACCGCAGAAGATGTGGCCTGGTCGCTGCAGCGCACGCCTTTGCTGGGCAAGGGCGCGGCCGTGGTGCTGGCCGGCATCGGGCTGAACAAAGACAACGCGCTGCAGAACATCAAGCTGGTGGATGCGAACACCGTCTCCGTCACCACCGATCGCAAGCTGGCGCCGACCTTTGTGCTCTCCATCCTGGGCAGCTGGCCGGCCTCGATCGTCGACAAAAAACTGCTCACCGAAAAGGCCCAGGGCAACGACATGGGCAACGGTTGGCTCAAGACCAACGAAGCGGGCTCGGGCATTTTCAAGCTCAACAAGTGGACGCCCAACCAGACCTTGACCTTGGACCGTTATGACGGCCACCGCGCTCCCGCTGCCATGAAGCGCGTGGTGTTGCGCCATGTGCCCGAGGCGTCGGGCCGCCGCCTGCTGCTGGAAAAAGGCGATGTCGATATTGCCCGCGAGCTCAGCCCCGACGACATGGTGGCGCTGGAGAAAACCGGCAAGATCCGGCTCCAGCCCGTGCCGCAGGCGGTGGTCTATTACATGGGCATGAACCAGAAAAACGCCAACCTCGCCAAGCCCGAGGTGCGCGAGGCCATGCGCTATGCGGTGGATTACGAAGGCATTCAGAAGAACATCGTCAAATCGCTCTACAACGTGCACCAGACCTTCCTGCCACCCAACATGCTGGGCGCCTGGAAGAACAACCCCTACAAGCAAGACATTGCCAAGGCCAAAGAGCTGCTCGCCAAAGCTGGCGTGCCCGACGGCTTTGCGGTGAGCATGGAAGTGCGCAACTCCTACCCCTACAACGAGATTGCGCAGGCAGTGCAGGCCGACATGGCCAAGGCCGGCATCAAGCTGACGCTCAATATCGCCGACAACAAACAAACGCTGGCCAAGTACCGCGCCCGCACGCACGACATCTACATGGGCGAGTGGTCGGCCGATTACCTCGACCCGCACTCCAACGCCCAGGGCTTTGCCTGGAACCCGGACAACTCCGACGCCTCGCCTTTCAAGATGCTGTCGTGGCGCAATGCCTGGGACATTCCTGATTTCACCAAGCGCACCGATGCCGCCTTGGCTGAGCAAGATGCAGGCAAGCGCGCCCAGCTCTACGAGGCGCTGCAAAAAGACTTTCAGCCTGTCTCGCCCTATGTGGTGATGTTCAACAAGGTCAGCCAGGTGGCCATGCAAAAGAACGTCAAAGACTTCAGCGTCGGCCCGATCTACGACCTGGTGCACTACCGCAGCGTGAAAAAGGACTGATCGGTTTTTGCCTTGAGCGGGTGCCAGGCACAGGCGCCGCACCCGCTGGTTTCTCAAGGTGGCCGGGCATGCTTGGCCGCCAGGTTTCGATGGGTTTTTATGGCTTCTGCAATTGCTCCACCGCCGGCAACCGGCGCTGCCGCAGGCACCACGGCGCAGCGCCCGCTCTCGGCGCGGCTGCTGCGCAAAGCCTGGGGCGTGCTGCGCTGGCTGCTGATGCTGGCAGTCACCTTGCTGGGCCTGTTGGCCATCACCTTTTACATCGGCCGCATGGTGCCGATCGACCCGGTGCTCGCCGTCGTAGGCGACCGTGCCACGCCTGATATTTACAACGCCGCCAAAGAGGCCATGGGCCTCGACAAGCCGCTGTGGCAGCAGTTTGCGATGTATGTGCGCGATGTGCTGCATGGCCATCTGGGCACGTCGATTTTGACGAGCAACCCGGTGTGGGAAGACATCAAGCGCGTCTTCCCCGCCACCTTGGAGCTGGCCACGCTGTCCACCATTTTGGGCGTGCTGATTGGCGTGCCGCTGGGTGTGGCGGCCGCTGTGCGCCACAACAAACTCACCGACCATATCGCCCGCTTTGTCAGCCTGATCGGCAGCTCCATGCCGGTCTTCTGGCTCGGCATGATGGGCTTGATGCTGTTCTACGCCAAGCTTGGCTGGCTGCCCGGGCCGGGGCGCGTCGATGCCGTGTTTGACGGCATGGTGACCGAGGTCACCGGCAGCCTCCTGATCGACAGCCTGATCGCCCGTGAATGGGATGTGTTTGTCGATGCGCTGCGCCACATCACGCTGCCAACGCTGATCCTGAGCTACTTCTCGGTGGCCTACCTCAGCCGCATGACGCGGGCTTTCATGCTGGAGCAGCTGAGCCAGGAATACATCATCACCGCGCGCGCCAAAGGCGTGCCGGAATGGCGCGTCATCTGGGGCCACGCTTTTCGCAACATCGCCGTGCCCTTGCTCACGGTGATTGCGCTCACCTACGGCAATTTGCTCGAAGGCTCTGTGCTGACCGAGATCGTCTTCTCGTGGCCGGGCATAGGCTCTTACCTCACCGGCGCGCTGATGAATGCCGACATGAGCGCCATTCTCGGCAGCACCTTGGTGATCGGCACGGTGTTCGTCGTCATCAACCTGCTGACCGATGTGTTGTACGCGGTGTTCGACCCGCGTGCCCGTCGCAAATCCTGAGCGCCATGAGTACCGAACCTACCACCGCAACCACCACCGCCAAGCCGCCTTTGCGCGACTGGCTTTTGTCCGAGGCACCGGCCTCGCCGCGCCAGGCCTTCTGGGGCCTGTGGTACCGGCGTGCGCGCCGCTTTGCACGCAACCCGCTCAGCATGGCCGGCTTGCTGGTGCTGGTCTTGCTGCTGTTGCTGGCCCTGTTTGCGCCGTGGATCGCCACGCACGATCCGCTGGTGCAGGTGCTGAGCGACCGCCTGCAGCCCATTGGCAGCGCCGGCCACTGGCTGGGCACCGATCAGCTGGGGCGCGACATCTTCTCGCGCATTGTCTACGGCTCGCGCCTCACCTTGGTGATCGCCATGCTGGTGCTCGTCATCGTGGTGCCGATCGGCTTGCTGATCGGTGTGGTGGCGGGCTACTTTGGTGGCTGGGTAGACGCGGTGCTGATGCGCGTGACCGACATCGCCTTGGCTTTCCCCAAGATCGTGCTGGCGCTGGCCTTTGCAGCGGCCATGGGGCCGGGCGTGGTGAATGCGGTGATTGCTATCTCGATCACCGCATGGCCCGCCTACGCCCGCCTGGCGCGGGCCGAAACCCTGAAGGTGGTCGACAGCGATTACATCCACGCCGCCCGCCTGCAAGGCGCCAGCCACGCGCGCATTCTGTGGCGCTACATCACGCCGCTGTGCATGTCGTCCGTCATCGTGCGCGCCACGCTCGACATGGCCGGCATCATCCTCACCGTCGCCGGCCTGGGCTTTCTGGGCCTGGGCGCGCAACCGCCCAGCCCGGAATGGGGCTTCATGGTGGCCTCGGGCCGCAACGTGTTGGTGGATGCGTGGTGGGTTGCCACGGTGCCAGGTATCGCTATCTTGCTGGTCAGCCTGGCTTTCAATTTGCTGGGCGATGGCTTGCGAGACGTGTTCGACCCTAGGCACGCTGATTGAGGACTGCCGCCATGACTAATACGGAACCGTTGGCGCAAATCAGCAATCTGCGCATCAGCTTTCCTAGCTCTACCGGGGCGCTGCGCGAAGTGGTGCGCGGCATCTCGCTGAGCCTGCAGCCCGGCGAGCGCCTGGGCATTGTGGGCGAATCGGGCTCGGGCAAATCGCTCACCGGCCGCGCCTTGCTGGGCATGCTGGCGCCGGGGGCGGTGTGGTCGGCCGACGCCATGCGTTTTGCCGGCCAGGACCTGCTGACCATGAAGCCCGCAGCGCGGCGCCAGCTGTGCGGGCGCGACATCGGCATGATCCTGCAAGACCCGAAATACTCGCTCAACCCGGTGATGACCGTGGCCAAGCAGATGAAAGAGGCTTTCCATCTGCGCGAGCCGCAACTCAAAGGCGCGGCCTTGCAAGCGCGCATGGTGCAGGCGCTGGAGGCCGTGCACATCCGCGACGCGGAGCGCGTGCTTAAAGCCTATCCGCACGAGCTCTCAGGCGGCATGGGCCAGCGCGTGATGATTGCGATGATGGTCTCGTCCGGCCCCCAACTGCTGATTGCAGATGAGCCGACGAGCGCGCTCGATGTGCTGGTGGCCATGCAAACCCTGCGCGTGCTGGACGAAATGATTGCCCGGCACAACACCGGCCTGATCCTGATCAGCCACGATCTGGAACTGGTGAGCCAGTTCTGCGACCGCGTGGTGGTGATGTACGCCGGCCAGGTGATGGAAACCTGCGCCGCCGCTGATCTGCAGCATGCCGCGCACCCCTACACGCGAGCGCTTTTGGCTGCCAGCCCGCAACTGCACCATGCGCAAGACTGGTTACCCACGATGCAGCGCGACCCGCGCTGGCGCGAACCACAAAACGCCGCTACGGCCGGAGTTGCGCCATGATCGACATCCAAAACGCCAACATCGGTTTCGACACGCCGCAAGGCTTTAAAACCGTGGTGCACAGCGTCAGCCTGCAAGTGGCTGCTGGCGAAGCCTATGGTTTGGTGGGTGAATCCGGCTCAGGCAAATCCACCATTCTGCGTGCCCTGTGCGGCATGACGCCGCTCTCCGGCGGCCAGATGCAAGTGGCCGGCCAGCCCGTGGCCAAACACATGCCCAAGGCCCAGCGCCGCGCCGTGCAAATGGTTTTCCAAGACCCGTACGCATCGCTGCACCCGCGCCTGACCGTAGACCAAAGCCTGCGCGAGCCGCTCCTGATCCACGGCCTGGACCAGATCGACGCCCGCGTCACCCAGGCCCTGGCCGATGTGGGCCTGGACGCAAGCTTTCGCTACCGCTACCCGCACCAGCTCTCGGGCGGCCAGCGCCAACGCGTTGCCATCGCTCGCGCCCTGGTGCTGGAGCCGCAAGTGCTGTTGCTCGACGAACCCACCAGCGCGCTCGACGTATCGGTGCAGGCCGAGGTCTTGAATCTGCTCAAAAAACTGCACCAGCAGCGCGGCCTGACCATGCTGCTGGTCAGCCACAATCTGGCCGTGGTTGCCTTCTTGTGCAGCCGCCTCTCAGTCATGCAACACGGCGAAATCGTCGAAAGCCTGAGCACTGAGGCGGTGCGTGCGGGCGCTGTGCAGACTGACTATGCGCGGCGTTTGCTGACCGCGACCGAAGGCTACCACCGCGTGCAGGAAGCGGCATAAAGCACCTTTGCTAAGCCGCTTTGCGCGGCTTTATAAAAAAAGCTGCTGGCGTGCTTTCATTGCGCGCCAGCAGCTATTGTTTTTGTAGTTTCTGTGTTGGGTGACTTATGGCGTAAAGCGCTTTTCAAAGCGCGCCAAATCCTCTTCCAACTCAAACGTCACCACCTGTCCCATCTTGCCGTCGCTGTCGCGGCAGGCGGCGTAGACGCTGGTTTTGCCCGCCAGATCCATCGCCGGGATGTCGATGATCGCGTACGGGTGCGGCACAAACACATGGTGCTCAAACACGATGCGATGTTCGTTGCGCGGGTTGGGGTAGAGCAGGCAGCCGTGGGCGCTCAGGGTTTTGCTGACCATGGGGATTTTTCAAAAAGCAGGAATGGCGCTAGTGTGCCGCAAGCGCGATGGGCTGGTAGGGAGGATGGATTGCTGCCGACGTCAGCCGTTTGGAGCCATCAGTGCTGAGTTGTTCGCTTTTGTAAGTACTAAAGCACCGTCTTTAGAAGAGACGCTAAAAACTTGGCTGTAACTGTTGGGGCCAAGTGCCCAAAATGTTTTGGCGCTCGATTCCCGAAGAGCTATGACTTTTTTGAGCGCATTTCTTTCTGCACCTTTTGTTTCGGGTAAAGCAGAATTAGGTGTGTTTGAGTGCCGATGCATGTACTGGACCAGGGTGTCGATCTCTCGTTCGGTTTTCTTGACTTCGCAAAGCAAGAGTTCATCGGTCAATGAATGGTCATAGGCCACCAAGTCGAATGCCCAGTTCGCGGACTGAAGACCTAGTTGCTGAGCTGGCCAATGAAAATCTCTGGATAGACGGCACATTCCTGCCATCGTGATGATGGGCTCCTGCCAAAGGGTGATTTTGCGAGGCTGAGTAGTGCGAGATCCTTCCCAAAATATCTGCTCTTTAGCCTTACTTTGGGCCGTCAAGAAACTTCCGTTGTGATGGCTCACCAGCCCAGTGTCGACCGCTTCCATAAAGTCTCGGGCATCTTTGGGACTCAGTTTTCGCAACCCTTGAGGATCAAAGCCTTGCGACGAAAAACTGCGTGTTTCGCAGAAAGGCTCAAGCCACTCATTTTTGAGCCTCTTGGCAAAGTCATCACTGTGGTTTTTCATGTCCCAACTGTAACGAGACTCGGGTAATTTGCTGCTTATATTGGGAAAAATTCGGTGAATATCGCTTCATAGATGCGTATCTGGCCGTGCTAGGCTCGACCTTTCCCGATGTACTGAACGAGTTTCCCCATGTTCCACACCCATATCGCCGTCCAAACCGCTGACTTTGATGTGAGCGAAGAGCTGCGCTTGCTGCGCGCGGCGGATGCGCGCATTGGGGCGGTTTGCAGTTTTGTGGGCACGGTGCGCGATCGTAACGATGGCAGCAGTGTGGCGAGCATGGAGCTGGAGCATTACCCGGGGATGACGGAGAAGTCGATTGCCGAGATGGTGGAGGCGGCGCGCCAGCGCTTTGATATTTTTGGCGCACGCATCATCCACCGCGTAGGGCTGCTGCAGCCGCAAGAGCAGATTGTGCTGGTGGCAGTTTCCAGCGCGCACCGGGGCGAGAGCTTCCAGGCTTGCGAGTTTTTGATGGACTACCTCAAGACCGAGGCGCCTTTCTGGAAGAAGGAAGACACGCCCGAAGGCGCCCGCTGGGTGGACGCGCGGGTGAGCGACGAAGCGGCCATGGCGAAATGGCGCTAGTCGCCAGGCGGCTGTCCGGCACAGGCCCGGGCCGCCCCGCATTTGATCTGTCGCAAATGCTTGCAATCTGATACATCTGCCGACCCTCGGCACGGCGCTTGCAAAAGCATAGCGGCAAGCGTCGATTCCATTTGTATCTTCCTGATATCAGGGCTGCCTGCCTTGGCAGCTCGGCGCTTGGCCGTGCTTTCGCCTGTCATAAAACGGCCCATTTCGCGGCTGGCAGCCGCTTGAAAATCTGCTCGGCATCGCCAGATATTCGTCAGTTCAATTTTCCTAACGGGAAACCAATAATCATGCGAATCGACAAACTTACAACCAAATTTCAAGAGGCACTGTCGGACGCCCAATCGCTGGCGCTCGGCAACGACAACGCGTATATCGAACCCGTGCATGTGCTGACGGCCATGCTGCGCCAGCCTGACGGCCCCAAGTCGCTGCTGGCCCGTGCCGGTGCCAATGTGACTGCCATGACCACGGCGGCTGAGAACGCCATCAAGCGCCTGCCGCAGGTGCAGGGGCAAGACCAGGTCAGCGTGGGCCCCGAGCTGCAGCGCGTGCTGCAGGCCACCGAGAAAGAGGCCATCAAGCGCAACGACCAGTTCTACGCCAGCGAGCTGTTTTTGCTGGCGCTGACCGACGACAAGGGCGAGGCCGGCCGCATCGTCAAAGAAGCGGGATTGACCCGCAAGGCATTGGAAGCGGCGATTGACGCCGTACGCGGAGGACAGAGCATGGACAGTGCAGACGGCGAAAGCCAACGGGAAGCCCTGAAAAAATACACGCTGGACCTGACCGAGCGCGCCCGCAGCGGCAAGCTTGACCCGGTGATCGGCCGCGACGACGAGATCCGCCGCACCATCCAAGTGCTGCAGCGCCGCAGCAAGAACAACCCGGTGCTGATCGGCGAGCCCGGTGTGGGCAAGACCGCCATTGTCGAAGGCCTGGCCCAGCGCATTGTGGCCGGCGAGGTGCCCGATACCCTGCGCGACAAGAAAGTGCTGGTGCTGGACATGGCTGGCCTGCTGGCTGGCGCCAAGTACCGTGGCGATTTTGAAGAGCGCCTGAAATCTGTGCTGAAGGAAGTGGCGCAGGAAGAAGGCCGCATCATCCTCTTCATCGACGAAATCCACACCATGGTGGGCGCCGGCAAGGCCGATGGCGCCATGGATGCCGGCAACATGCTCAAGCCCGCACTCTCGCGCGGCGAGCTGCATTGCATTGGCGCCACCACCTTGGACGAGTACCGCAAGTACATCGAAAAAGATGCGGCGCTGGAGCGTCGTTTCCAGAAAGTGCTGGTCAACGAGCCTTCGGTGGAAGACACGATCGCCATTCTGCGCGGCCTGCAAGAGAAGTACGAAGCGCACCACGGCGTGGACATTACCGACCCGGCCATCGTGGCGGCAGCCGAGCTGTCGGCGCGTTACATCACCGACCGCTTCCTGCCCGACAAGGCGATTGATCTGATCGACGAGGCAGCGGCCAAGATCAAGATCGAGATTGATTCCAAGCCCGAGGTGATGGACAAGCTCGAACGCCGCATGATCCAGCTCAAGATCGAGCGCGAGGCGATGAAGAAGGAGACCGACGAGGCTTCGCAAAAGCGCCTGGCACTGATCGAGGAAGACCTGGCCAAGATCGAGCGCGAGTACGCCGACATGGAAGAGATCTGGAAAGCCGAGAAGGCCGATGCCATGGGCAGCGAGCAGATCCGCAAGGACATCGACCAGATCAAGTTCCAGATCCAGGAAGCCACGCGCAAGGGCGATTTCAACCAGGTGGCCGAGCTGCAATACGGCAAGCTGCCCAGCCTGGAAAAGCAGCTGGCCGATGTGCAAAAGGACGAAAAGGACGAGCAGACCAAGGAAAAAGGCCACAAGCTTTTGCGCACGCAAGTGGGCGCCGAAGAGATTGCCGAGGTGGTGAGCCGTGCCACCGGTATCCCGGTGGCCAAGATGATGCAGGGCGAGAAAGACAAGCTCTTGCACATGGAAGACAAGCTGCACGAGCGTGTGGTGGGCCAGGACGAGGCGATCAGCGCCGTCTCCAACGCCATCCGCCGTTCGCGCTCGGGTCTGTCCGATCCGAACCGGCCGACCGGCTCTTTCCTCTTCCTGGGCCCGACGGGCGTGGGCAAGACCGAGCTGTGCAAGGCGCTGGCAGGCTTTTTGTTTGACAGCGAGGACCACCTGATCCGCATCGACATGAGCGAGTTCATGGAGAAGCACTCCGTCTCGCGCCTGATCGGTGCGCCTCCGGGCTATGTGGGTTACGACGAAGGCGGTTACCTGACAGAAGCGGTGCGCCGCAAACCGTACAGCGTGATCTTGCTCGACGAGGTGGAAAAAGCCCACCCCGATGTCTTCAACATCCTGCTGCAGGTGCTCGACGACGGGCGCCTGACCGATGGCCAGGGCCGTACCGTGGACTTCAAGAACACGGTGATCGTGATGACGAGCAATATCGGCTCGCAGCTCATCCAAGCCATGGTCGGTGAGTCGTATGCAGATGTAAAAGATGCGGTCTGGGGGGAACTGAAGAACCATTTCCGGCCCGAATTCCTGAACCGGATTGACGAGACGGTGGTGTTCCACGGTCTGGATGCGAAGAACATCGAGTCCATCGCACGCATCCAGCTCAAGCAGCTGGAAGGGCGTTTGGCCAAGATGGATCTGCATCTGCAGGTGTCGGACAACGCCATGGCCGAGCTCGCCAAGGTGGGCTTTGACCCGGTGTTTGGTGCGCGTCCGCTCAAGCGGGCCATCCAGCAACGGATCGAGAACCCGCTGTCGCGCTTGCTGCTGGAGGGCAAATACCCGCCCAAGAGCACGATCCCGGTGTCGGTCGATCCGGTGCAGGCCCCTGGCGAGTTCCATTTTGGCAAGCCGGTGGAACAAGCCTGATACCCTGGGTAACCATGTAGGACAAACAAGCATTCGCTAGCGCTATGCTTGTTTGACAATCTGCAGCCCGTCTGGGACTTGAAAAATAGCCAGCGGCGCCTACTATGAAGTGGTGCGCCGCTGGCGCAGTGCAAATATTGAAAGGAAGTGCGTTGAACGAATTGTTGGCAACTCTGGTGGGCTGGACTTTGCGTGTGGTCGTGGTACTGGCCGGGCTGGTGTTTTTTGCCAGCCTGCTGGTGGTCGCCGCCATTGGCGCGCTGCTGTGGGGCGCCCGCATGCTGTGGGCCAAGCTCACCGGCAAACCGGTGGTGCCGTTCGCCTTCAAGATGAACCCGGCCTCGGGCTGGACCACGGTGTACCGCAGCACCGCCCGCTGGACGGCGCAAGGCCGCAGTGGCAACGCAGCGGCGGCAACGTCCCGCCCGGCCGTGATCGACGTGACGGATGTGGAACCCCGCGAGATTCGTTCGCAGCACTGATCTGGCACTGCAAGCCATTCTTTGCAGAGCAAAGCAAACCCGGTTTGGCGCCCCGCGCTGGCCGGGTTTTTTTATGGCCGCCGTGGGCCTGGCCGACCGGCCCGTTGAAGGAAAGTGGAAAGCCTTATGGACGTGAATGAGCTGCCCAGCCGCTTTGCTGCCATGCGCGCAGCCAGCCGCGCGGAGCCGGACACGCCCGTGCTGGTGCGGCGCGAGCGCCTGCTGCGCCTGCAGAAAATGCTGGTGGAAAGTGAGCAGGCGCTGTGCGAAGCGGTGCAGGCCGATTTTGGCCAGCGCTCTGCGCGGGTGACCGAACTCACCGAGCTGGTGCCGCTGCACAGCCAACTGCAGCTGGCCTTGCGCCAGCTCAAACGCTGGTCGGCCGCCCGGCGCGTGAGCACGCCTTTGCAGCTGTGGCCGGCGCGGGCCTGGGTGCAGCCAGTGCCGCTGGGCGTGGTGGGCGTGATTGCGCCGTGGAACTACCCTTTGCTGCTGGCGCTGGGCCCGGTGGTGAGCGCGCTGGCGGCGGGCAACCGCGTCATCGTCAAACCCAGTGAATACACGGCACAAACCAGTGCGTTGCTGGCCGATCTGGTGCCGCGCCATTTTGCCGACGACGAGCTGGCCGTGTTGCAAGGCGATGCCGCAGCCGCGGCCGATCTGGCGGCACTGCCGCTCGACCATTTGCTTTTTACCGGCTCCACCGCTGTGGGGCGCAAGGTGGCGCTGGCGGCAGCCAACCAGTTGGTGCCCACCACCTTGGAGCTGGGCGGCAAATCGCCTTGCTTGCTGGAAGCCGGTTGCGATGTGCGCGCCGCCGCCCGCAAGATCGCCCATGCCAAGCTCTTGAACGCCGGCCAAACCTGCATCGCACCCGATTATGTGCTGCTGCCGCGTGGCAGCGAAGCGGCTTTTGTCGATGCTTTCAGCCAGGCTGCGCAGCAGATGTACCCCAGCTTCCAGGGCAATGCCGATTACGTCTCGCTCATCCACGCCGGCCATGCCAGCCGTATTGACGCCTTGCTGACCCAAGCCCAGCAGCACGGCGCGCAGGTGCTGCGCCTGAGCGACAGTGGCAATGAGCCGCAAAACCGCATGGGTGACGGCATCAGCCGCCAACTGGCCCCCGCTTTGGTGCTGGGCGCTACGCCCGAGATGGCGCTGATGCAGGAAGAGATTTTTGGCCCGGTGCTGCCCGTGTTGGTATACGACGAGCGCGAGGCGGCGCTAGCCACCATCCATGCGCAAGAAATACCGCTGGCCTTTTACTGGTTTGGCAGCGATGCCAAACAGGGGCGCGAAGCTGCGCGCCGTGTGCGGGCCGCAGGCGTGTGCCTGAACGATTGCCTGCTGCAGTTTGTGCACGACGGCCTGCCGTTTGGCGGCTGGGGCTCCAGTGGTTGGGGTGCCATCCATGGCGAACACGGATTTATGCGCTTTTCGCACGCCAAACCGGTGTTGCAAAGTGGTTCCTGGTCGCCTGCGAGCAGTTTGTACCCGCCGTATGGGCGGCGTTTTGATGCGCTGCTGGGCCTGCTCAAGCGCTGGCTGCAGCGCTAAGTTGCTGTTTTTTCTATAGCAGCGCGGCCTAGGGTAAACGCCTAGCGCAAATGCCGACGCTTGCAAACCCCTGCGTAAATTGACCTACAAGCCAAGAGAGGGACTACCCAAATGATGTCGGGAGTGCGACAATGGCGGGCTTTCGAGCACCACACCACTTGCGGCGCGCTGTTCACGCGCTGACTCTTCCATACACCCTTAAAAACAGCCATTGGCAGCAATTTGTGCCTGCCTTTGCTGGCGTGAGCCATGGCGTGCTGCAGCCCTTATGTCGAGCCCTTGTGAGCTCCATGAAGGGGACTGGCACCCGGCCGGGCGGGATGGTCGCAGTGTACGACGAGTTGTGCGTGCTTTTCGCTTAATTCATTGATTTTTGTTTTCGGTTTTTCATGTCTGAAACTATCACCATCCAGGTTCGTCCCGCAACCCTCCGTGATGCCAAAGCCATTGCCCAGATCCACGCCGCTGCCTCGGTAGAAGCCTATCGCGGCGTGCTGCCCGATGACCAGCTCAAGGCCATGTCGTCGGTGGAAAAACGCCAGGCTTACTGGCGCGAAGCCATCGAGTTCTGCGAGCCCCAGGTGCAAGTGGCTGTCGAGAACGACAAGATCGTCGGTTTCGTGGGCTTTGACCGCTCGCGCGACGCTAAAACCCGCCCCACCACGGGCGAGATCTGGGCTATTTACGCTGCACCTACCCATTGGGACCAAGGCGTGGGCGTGGCCCTGTGGGACGCTGCGCGTGACGGCCTGTCCGAAGAAGGCTGCACCACCGTGACCGCCTGGGTGCCGCTGCGCAACGAACGCGCTCTGCGCTTCCACGAATCGGCCGGTTTCAAGCGCGAAATGTCGACCGCCAAGACCGCCACCGTGGGCGCCATCAAGATTGAAGAAGTGCGCATGCAGCGCTCTTTGATGAACCGCGGATAATTTGCATCGGCTCGCCATGCGGCGGGCCGGGCAGCCATCCCGCCCCAGGCCGCCTGTGCGGCCTTTTTTGTTTTTGAAAGCAGCTTTTATGACCACCGCTTCGCCAGAGGCTTTTGCCACCATCGAATGGACCGAGGAGGGCGCCGAACACCGCGCCCGCTGGCGTTGCGAGCGCGGCAGCGCGGCCCCGGCGCGGGTGGCGCTGGCCGACGACACCATGCCCGCTGACGTGGCCTACCGCCTGGCCTGCGAAGGCACGGCCTTGCTTTGGCGTGGCGATTTCCAGAACGCCCGTATGCTGCTGCAAGCTCTGGGCCGCCGGCTGGACAAAACCGGCGCGCGCAGTGCCAAGAAAAAAGTGGTGCCGCCCGCCAAGGCCGGCTTGCCTGCTGCGCAGCTGTCGCTGCCTTTCCACCAGCAGCGCCAACTGCAGGCGCAGCGTGCGCGTGTGTTGTCGATGCTGCTGATTGAGCTTGATGCGCAGTACGGCATGGCTTTGCGCCGTGCGCCGCAGGTAGAGGCTGCTTGCAGCGAAGCCTGGGGCGCAGCCGCTGGTGAGCTGAGCAATGTGGTGTCGCTGCGCGAGCTGCAAGCGCTGGTAGGCGCGCACGAGTGGCGCAAAAAGGGTGTGGAGATTCCCGCGCTGGCCAAGCTCAATGCCAAGGGTTATGCGCGCATTCACCCGCATTACGGTGTGTTCTCGCCGGTGCGTGGCGAATATATCGATCTGATCGCTCAGGCACCCTTGCCCACGGCTTTGAACAAGCAGTCGCTGGCTTTTGATATTGGTACGGGTACCGGCGTCATCGCTGCTGTGCTGGCGCGCCGTGGCATCAAGCAAATCATTGCTACCGACAACGACCCGCGTGCACTGGCTTGCGCGGCCGAGAATCTGGAGCGCCTGGGCGCCAGCGCCCAGGTAAAACTGGAGCAGGCCGATCTGTTCCCTGCCGGCAAGGCCGCGCTGGTGGTGTGCAACCCGCCTTGGGTGCCCGCCAAGCCCAGCGCGCCGGTGGAGCGTGCCGTGTACGACGAAGGCAGCCGCATGCTGCGCGGCTTTCTGAGCGGCGTGCCCGCCCATCTGGCGCCCGGCGGCGAGGCCTGGCTCATCCTCTCGGACTTTGCCGAGCACCTGGGCCTGCGCAGCCGCGACGAGCTGCAAGCCTGGATTGCCGAGGCGGGCCTGCAAGTGGTGGGCAAGCACAATATCCGCCCGCGCCACCCCAAGGCGCAAGACGAAACCAACCCGCTGCACCGCGCCCGCGCTGCCGAGATGACCACGCTGTGGCGCTTGCAGGTGGCCTGGTAAGCGGCGTTCACTGAGCGCGTTGCAGGATCGCCGCCAGCATCCCAGGCGGCAAATTTTCAGCTGTTTTTCACCACGACCATGCGTTTGCTGTTGGCCCCGATGGAGGGCTTGCTCGATTTTGTTTTGCGCGATGTGCTCACCAGCATTGGCGGGGCTGACCGCTGCGTGTCCGAGTTCATCCGCATCACCGGCAGCCTGCTGCCCGACAAGGTCTACCTGCGCACCATGCCCGAGCTGCTGGCTGGCAGCCGCACAGCAGCGGGCACGCCGGTGCGCGCCCAATTGCTGGGCAGCGACCCGGCCAGCATGGCGGCCAATGCGGCGCGGCTGGCGGCCTTGTCGCCCGAAGGCATTGACCTGAACTTTGGCTGCCCGGCCAAGGTGGTGAACCGCCATGGCGGCGGTGCATCGCTCTTGCAATACCCCGAGGCCATTCATGCGGTGGTGAGCGCCGTGCGCGCAGCGGTGCCCGAGCAATTGCCTGTGTCGGCCAAGATGCGCCTGGGCTTCAACGACCGCGCCCTCATGCTGGAATGCGCCCAGGCCATGCAAGCCGGCGGCGCTTGCGAGCTGGTGGTGCACGGCCGCACCAAGCAGGACGGCTATCGCCCGCCCGCTTACTGGGACCAGATTGCCCGCATCCGCGAAGCCGTGCGCTTGCCCGTGGTGGCCAATGGCGAAATTTGGACGGTCGAAGACGCACTGCGCTGCCAGGCCGAATCGGGTTGCCAAGACCTGATGCTGGGGCGCGGCATTGTGGCGGATCCGGGCCTGGCCTGGCGCATCCGCAAAGCCTGGGCCGAGCGCAGCGGCGAGCCTGTGCCCGCCGGCTACCGCGATGTGCAGTGGCCCGACCTGCTGCCCGCCTTGCAGCGCTTTTGGGATCTGGTCTGCGCCGATCTGGAGCCGCGCCAGCGCGCCGGCCGCCTCAAACAGTGGCTGAACCTGATGCGCCGCGCCTACCCCGAGGCAGAAGCCGCCTACCAGCATGTGCGCGTGATGACGGACCAGCGCGCCATCACCATCTGGCTGGCGCAGCTGCAGGCCGAGGCGGGCTTGCTTACAGCAGCGAATCCGGCGTAATTGGCGCAATCAGCTTGAGCATCAGCCGCAGCGGCAAGCTGGTGTCAGGCTCGGTGGTTTCGTTGCTCAGGCTGCTGCCTTCGGGCGCCACCCACAGCAGCTTGCCGTCTTGCAGCTGCACTTTCCAGGCACCGGTTTGCAGGCCTTTTTCGATCATGCTGCTGGCCTGGCCGGCCAGCTTGCGGCTGCGCACCAGCACCGCAATCTCGGTGTTCTGCAGCTTGGAGCGCTGGTCCAGGTTCATCGAGCCGATGACGAAAAGCTGCCCATCGAGCACCAGCACCTTGCTGTGCAGCATCAGGCGTTTGCCTTCGCTGAAACTGTTCTGGCCACTACCCACGCCAAAGGCGGCGCGCAGATTGCTGTCGTCGCTGATCAGCTCGAACAGCTCCACGCCGTCGCGCAGCAACTGCTCGCGGTAGCGCGCATAGCCAATGTGGGCAATGGGTGCGTCGTTCGACGCCAGCGAATTGGTGAGAATACGCACGCGCACGCCACGTTGCACTGCCGCTTTGAAGGCGGCCTGCATGCTCTCGCCGGGCACAAAATAGGGCGAGACGATCAGCAACTCTTTGCGTGCATAACCCAGCAGCGTTACCAGGCCATCCACCACCGAATCCGCCGCCGCTGGCGCCTCGGCATTGGGTGTGAGCGCGGCCGCTTGCAGGCGCAGTGCGCGCAGCGATTTGCTCTCGATCACGCCGGGCGCGGTGGTAAGCGCCTCGGCATTGCCGTCGGAATCGACCGCTGGAATCTTGCTCGGCGCATCGGCCACCATTACCGCCAAAGCCCAGACCAGCGGCACACGGCGCAGATCGAGCGGCTGCATGTCCCAGGCCTTGGCATGCTGGCTGGCAGGAATGCCGCCTTGCGGGCGCGGCTCGCCGTCGGGCGGCGTGGGGCGGCTGCCATTGACGTCGCCATCACCATCGCCGCCGCGCTCGGCACGCGCTGCATCGCTGGCCTGGTAGGCCTGGTGCATGCTCTCCAGCTCTTGCTTGCTGATGAGCGACTGCACCGGGTAGGCGCGCTGGTTGTTCCAATAGCTGTCGAAGCTGCGCGAGAGATCGCGCACCACCGGGCCCACGGCCAGCACATCGGTGTCTAGAAAACTGGAGTTCTCGTCCGCACCAAAGTACGCGTCGCCCAGGTTGCGCCCGCCCATCACGCCCATCACGTTGTCGGCCAGAAACAGCTTGTTGTGCATGCGCTGCTGGGCACGCTGAAAATCGGTGGCCGCGTTCCACATGCGGCTGAGGCTGGACTCGCGGTTGCCGGGCAGCGGGTTGAACATGCGCATCTCGATGTTCGGCTCAAAAGCCAGCCGCATCACCTGCGCGTTGCGTCCCGTGCCATGAAAATCGTCCAGCAACACGCGCACCCGCACACCCCGGCGTGCTGCGGCCACCACGCTCTCCAGAAGGCGAGCGGTGCTGGCGTCGGCGTGGATGGCGTAGTACTGCAGGTCGAGCGTCTTCTGCGCGCCTTGCACCAGCGCCAGGCGTGCGCCATAGGCGGCTTGCGCGCCCGCCAGAATCTCGAAACCCGAGGCGCCGTTGCCCGCCTTGTTCTCGGCCTGCTTGCGCTGCGCCGCCAAAGCGGCCAGCGGGAGCTTGTTGTCTGGCACCACGGCGTGCGAGACTGGGCGCTCCACCTGGGTGGGCAGCTTGCTGGCGCAACCGGCGAGCAGGCTGGCCGCCACGAGCAAGGAGGCGCAAAGCAGGCGGCCGGGCTGGGCGCGGTGGGGTGTGGCAACAAGGGGCGGCATGGGGAGTAAGGGCGAACAAACAGCCCGGCTATTGTGCCGCCTCTGGCTAACGGCCTGTTGCACTGCGATGTTTAGACCTGCGCCAAGGCGTATCGCCGCAGCAACGCAGGCTTTGCCAGTAGCTTGTGCTGGCGCAGAAACTAGCGGCCGGGCGCAGCGTACAAGCAAGTTTTGTTGAGCTCTGGAGGAGATTTGAACATGCGTACATCCACTTTAGTCACAGCGGCCTTGGCCGCCATCTTGGCGCTGGCTTTGCCGGCTGCTGATGCCTCGGCGGCGCGCAAGAAAAGCGATAGCAGCGCTGCTTCGGCCAGCCAGCCGAAGAAGTCGGTCAAATCCAAGCGCAGCAAGAGCAGCAGCGAGGAGACTCGCGGCGAGCGTGAGAGGCGGTTGCGGGCGGAGTGCAGGGGGTTGCCTAATGCTGGCGCTTGCCGGGGGTATACCGATTAAGGCTGCGCCTTGGCAATGGTTGGGCGCGGCTTTTCAGACCGCCAACTTCTGTGATGAGCCTTAAAACTCGTAGTGCCCAGGCAAACGAGCAATCAAGCGCTGGTCTGGCTCCAAGGCAGTGGCGGAGACTATTTCCAGCCGCGCAGCATCGGCCAATTGCGCCAAATTCATGCCGCCAAAAGCATCTTGGCCGCGCCCCAGCAGCAGTGGCGCAATGTACAGCAGGCATTCGTCCACCAAGCCCGCTTGCAGCAAAGCGCCGTTGAGTACGCCGCCGGCTTCTACGTGCAGCTCGTTCACTTCGCGCTGGCCCAGGTCGCGCAGCATGGCTGGCAGATCGACTTGTGGCTGCTCGCTGCCCGCTTGCGGCAAAACGATAACGGTGGCGCCCGCTGCCTCCAGCGCGGCGCGGCGCTCGGCGTGGTCTTGGGCGGCGTAGATCAGCACCTGGCGGGGCGTGGTAAACAGGCGTGCTGTGGGCGGTGTGCGCAACTGGCTGTCCACCACCACCAGGCGCGGCTGGCGCGGAGTGGCAATGTCGCGCACGTTCAGTGCCGGGTCGTCGGCCAGCACGGTGCCGATGCCCGTCAAGATGGCGCAAGCGCGGGCGCGCCAGTAGTGGCCGTCGGCGCGGGCTTGCGGGCTGGTGATCCACTGGCTGCTGCCGTCGAGCAAGGCGGTTTTGCCGTCCAGCGACATGGCGGCCTTGAGCCTTACCCAAGGCGTTTTGCGCACCATGCGGCTGAAAAAGCCAATGTTCAAATCGCGTGAGGCAGCGCCTCCTTCGTCTGCGCTGGCCACTTCCACTTCTACCCCGGCGGCGCGCAAGCGGGCAAAACCGTTGCCGGCAACGAGCGGGTTCGGGTCGGCCACGGCGGCCACCACTTTTTTCACGCCCGCGGCCACCAGCGCGTCGCAGCAAGGGCCGGTGCGGCCGTGGTGTGAGCAGGGCTCCAGCGTTACGTAGGCAGTAGCGCCTGCCGTGGCATGGCCGCGGGCTGCGGCGTCGCGCAGCGCCATCACTTCGGCGTGCGGACCGCCCGCTTGCTGGGTGTGGCCCTGGCCGATGACGCGGCCTTGCGCATCGACCAGCACGCAGCCTACGCGGGGGTTGGGAGAGGTGATGAACAGCGCCTGGCCAGCCAGGTCGAGCGCGCTTTGGAGGTGTGCGTCCACGGCAATGAGTCGATAAAACCGGAAAGCGCTATTGTTGCAGGCCCGGCCGGGCTGCGCCGCCAGCGGGGCTCAATCGCCGCCGATGTTGAGGGCGCTCACCTCTCCGCGCCCGCAGAAAAGCAAGAAAAAAGGCCCGCCATTGTTCAATGGTCGGGCCTGGTCGGCAGCGGTGATAGCGGGCTTATTCGGCTGGCGCCTCCACCCGCCCATCCGGGTGCTGGGCAAAGCGCTTTTTTGTGCCGTGCGTATGGGCTCGGCTGGGCCAGGGCCAGCCGCCAAACTGGGTGCGCTGAAAGTCGTGCAGCGCCTGCAGCACTTCTTGCTGGCTGGTCATCACAATCGGGCCTTGTGCCACCACGGGCTCGCCAATCGGCTTGCCTTGCAGCAGCAACACCTCGATCACCTCGTTGCCGTCGTTGCGCAGCGGGGCGGGGTGGTCGGCTTGTACCTCCACCATCACTTTCTGGTTGAAGCGCTGGCCGTCGATGGTAACGGTGCTGCCTGTCGTCAGGTAGAGCGCACGCCTGGCGGCGCTGCTGCCAGCGGGCAGCACCAGGCTGGCACCGGGCTCCACGCGGATGATCCAGATCGCCACGTCCGCACCGGGCTCGCTGGCCCAGGAGTCAGGCGGCGGCGTCAGTGCCTTGGCCAGCTTTTGGCCGCCAGCTGCTGCCGGGTCTACTGGCGCGTAATCGCCGGCAATCACTTCCACCTCGCTCTTGCGGCCTTGGGCGTCGGTTTGCACCACGTGCGGAATGTCGCCGGCCCAGAACATGGTGAAGTCGGGCTTGGCCATCTTGCGCTTGGCGGGCAGGTTGAGCCAGAGTTGGAAAAGGTCGAGCGTGTTCGCCTTGTCCTCGTGCACCATCGGGAACATTTCGCCGTGCTGTACGCCGCTGCCGGTGGTGAGCCACTGCACATCGCCTTCGCCGTAGCGGGCGGTAGCGCCCAGCGAATCGGCGTGGTCCACCAGGCCTTGGCGAACGATGGTCACGGTCTCAAAGCCGCGGTGCGGGTGCGCCGGAAAGCCCGGCACCTGGTCGCCGTGGTACATGCTGAATCCGTCTTTGCCGCTGAAATCCATGCCTATGTCGCGGCCCTGCAGCAGTTGGGCGTCGGGTCCGAGCTGGCCGTTGCCTGCCGGATAGTGGTCCTGGTGGTAGGCGCCAAAAATAAAGGGGTCGATGCCCGGCAGGCGCCGGTCCAGCGCCTGGGCGCTGATGATGATGGTGGGGTTGCTCTCTTGCATGGCGGTTGTTCTCCTCGGGTGATGCTCAGTAGCTAATGGCTCTCTGGCATCGATAGATGGAAGATGGTGCTGGCCAGCGCGTTTGCAAGAGGGCTCAGCGCTTGGCGGCGGGCAGCGGAATGTGCAGGCTGCGCTTCAAGGTGGCCAGCGCCACAAAGGTCTTGAAGCGCTGGATGTTCTGGTCGCCCTCGAACAGGCGCTTGACCGTGTCCTGGTACTCCTGGATGTCGGTGGCGGTCACGATCAGCAGGTAGTCGATATGGCCGGTCACGTTGTAGCACTGCTGCACGGCTGGCTCGGCCGCCACGCGGGCCAGAAAGCCGGCGGTCAGCGCGTCGAGCTCGTTGACCAGCTGCACCTCGATCATGATCGTCAGCGGCCGGCCCAGCGCCTCGGGGCTGAGCTGGGCGCTGTTGGCTGCTATCACGCCGCTCTCGTGCAGGCGCTTGATGCGGCGCTGCACGGCAGCAGGCGACAGGTGCACCTGCTCGGCAATCTCGCGCTGCGGCGTGAGGTTGTTGTGCTGCAAGATGGCGAGAATCGCCAGGTCAAACCCATCGAGATCGGCTGTCACCGCCAGGCCTCCAAAAAGCAGAGAGAGTGAAAGTTGCATGCGGCACCGCAACTTCGCGTAATTTACTTGGGTGCTGTGCAATATTATTGCAGCCATGCAAAATTCTCTGGGGCAGCGCGTGCTGCCGTCTTTGGCCGTTCTGGGCTCGGTCACCTCGCTGTGCCTGGGCACCAGCTTTGCCAAGCATTTGTTTCCGGTCGTCGGTGCGCAGGGCACGACGGCGCTGCGCGTGGGCTTCTCGGCGCTGCTCTTGCTGGCTATCTGGCGGCCTTGGCGCTTTGGCCCGAGCAAGGCCAACCTGCAACAAATCGCCATTTTTGGCGCGGTGCTGGGGCTGATGAACCTGCTGTTCTACATGGCCATCAAGCGCTTGCCGTTTGGGGTGACGGTGGCGATCGAGTTCGTTGGCCCGTTGTCGGTGGCGGTACTCACCTCGCGCCGCTGGCTCGATTTTGTCTGGCTCGGTCTAGCTGCCTGCGGCCTGTTCATGCTGCTGATTCTGCCGATGTTCGGTGTGCAAGTGGGCACGCTGGACCCGATTGGCCTGCTCTACGCAGCCATTGCAGCCGCTTGCTGGGCCGGCTACATCGTACTGGGCAACCGTGCCGGCCACATGCACGGCGGCATGGTGGTGTCGCTGGGTCTGCTGTCGGCCGCCGTGGTGGTGGTGCCTTTTGGCATTGCCGAAGCTGGCGCCAAGCTGCTCACGCCCTCCATCTTGCTTTACGGCTTGGCGGTGGCGGCCGTCTCCAGCGCCATCCCTTATTCGCTGGAAATGTTTGCCTTGAAGCGCCTCTCGCCCGGCGCTTTCTCCACCATGCTGGCGACCGAGCCTGCCATTGCGGCCATCGCCGGCATGCTGATTTTGAGTGAGCATTTGAGCGTGATTCAGTGGTCTGCGATTGGCATCATCATGCTGGCGGCCATGGGGAGTGCGCTTACTGCGAAGCCAGCGCCGGTGGCTTCGGTTGAGCCGGCGCTGCGGGATAGGCAGGCTGCAGCCTGAGTCGCTGGCTGCTTGCATGAAAAAAGCGCTTGCCCCCCAACAGGAGCAAGCGCTTTTGCTTTGATGGCGAAGGCCGGGCTTCAGTTGCCGCCGGCCCATTCCACCTTGGCGCCCAGGCTTTGCAGGTTTTCTACAAAGTGCGGGTGGGCGCGCTTGATCGGGGTGGCGTTGCGGATTTCGGAGCGGCCTTCGATGCTGGCGGCCACCATGAACAGGGCGATCGCCACGCGGATGATGTAGGGGCTCTCCACCACGGCGGGGCTCAGCGGGTTGCCGCCGAGGGTGACGATGCGGTGCGGATCGGACGAGAACACGTGGGCGCCAAACTTGGACAGCTCGCCCGTCCAGCCCAGGGCGCCGTCGTACACCTTGTTCCAGAACATGGCGTTGCCTTCGGCGCGCACGCCCAGGGCGATGAAGATGGGCAGCAGATCCACCGGGAAATACGGCCAGGGCGCCGCTTCCACCTTGGTCAGCACGTTGCGGGTGAAAGGCGTTTCCACCTTCAGCGGGCCTTTGCGGATAGCGCGCGACCAGCCGTCCTTGTGCTCGATCTGTACGCCGAACTTGGCGAATGTGCGGTCGATCAGCGGGAAGTTGTCGGGCGTGCGGTTGCGCACCTGCACGTCGCCACCGGTAATGGCGCCCAGCGCCAGGAAGGTGGTGATTTCGTGGAAATCTTCCTCAAAATGGAACTCGCCGCCGCCGAGCGTGGGCACGCCGTGCACGGTGAGGCGCGAGGTACCGATGCCCTCGATCTTGGCGCCCTGCATCACCATGAAGCGGCAGAACTCCTGCACGTGCGGCTCGCAAGCGGCGTTGGTCAGCACCGAGGTGCCTTGGGCCGTGGCGGCGCACAGCACAAAGTTTTCGGTGGTGGTGACCGATGCGTAATCCAGCCAGTGCTGGGTGGCTTGCAGCTTGCCGTCGGCGCGTACGATCAGCGAGCCTTCGCCGTGTTCCACGCGGCCGCCAAAGCGGCGGAATACCTCGATATGCGGGTCAATCTCGCGCACGCCCAGCGTGCAGCCCTTGACGTTGTCCTCCAGCCGCGCCACGCCAAAGCGGGCCAGCAGCGGCGGCACGAGCATGATCGACGAGCGCATCTCCTCGGGCAGGTGGTCCTTGCAGGCGTCGAAATGGGTGTTCACATGGTGCAGCTTGAGCTCGCCCGTGGCGTAATCCATTTGCACGCTGGAGCCGAGCTTCTCGAAGATGTCGAGAATCTTGCGCACGTCGGTGATATCGGGCACGCCGTGCAGGCTTAAGGGCTCGCTCGTCAGCAGTGTGGCGCACAGCACGGGCAGCACGGCATTCTTGTTGGACGAGGGGATGATGCGGCCTTGCAGGGGCGTGCCGCCGTGCACGATGAGTTTGGACATGTACAGAGGGAAAATTCGCGAATACAGGGTGCGCGCCAGCCCCGGGCCGGCGCAGACCAGCATGTTACAGGAGCCACCAAGACAAAAGGCACTCGCCGGGAGTGCCTTTTGTAATCAGCGGTCAATACCAGCATTGTTAACGACGGCGCATTCCTTTACGAGCAACGCTGGAATGTCGCCGTCAGTGGCTGGTTGCGGGCGAATCAGTTCGCAGGAACCACGGCGCCCTTGTACTTTTCCAAGATGAACTTCTTCACATCTTCGCTGTGCAAAGCCTTGGTCAGCTTGGCAATGCTCTCGTCGTTGGCGCGGTCGGCGCGGGCGGCGACGATGTTGGTGTAGGGCGAATCCGAGCCTTCGATGAACAGCGCGTCCTTGGTCGGGTTCAGCTTGGCTTCGATGGCGTAGTTGGTGTTGATCAGGGCCAGATCCACGTCACCCAGGGCGCGGGGCAGCAAAGGCGCTTCCAGCTCCTTGAACTTCAGCTTCTTGGGGTTCTTGGCAAGGTCGAGCGGGGTCGAAGTCAGCTTGGTGGCGTCTTTGAGCTCGATCAGGCCATGCTTTTGCAGCAGCAGCAGGGCGCGGCCGCCGTTCGACGGGTCGTTGGGGATGGCAATGGTGGCGCCGTCCTTCAAGTCCTTGATGTTTTTGATCTTGCTGGAATAAGCGCCAAAGGGCTCCACGTGCACCTTGCCGTTGGGCATGGCCACCAGGCTGCTCTTGCGGTCTTTGTTGTAGCTGTCCAGGTAAGGCTGGTGCTGGAAGAAGTTGGCGTCGAGCTGCTTGTCTTCCACGGCGGCGTTGGGCTGCACGTAATCGCTGAACTCCTTGACCTGCAGATCCACGCCTTGCGCCTTGAGCTGGGGCTTGACGAAATTCAGAATCTCGGCGTGGGGCACGGGCGTGGCTGCCACCTTGAGCACAACGTCGGCAGCTTGTGCAGAAACGGCCAGCGCAGCAATGGCCAAAGCGGAAAGGGTTTTCTTCAACATGGTGTTTTGCAATCGTAAAAAGACCAGCCCGGCAAAGGATGACAATGTTTCTTGATGGGACTGAACCAAGATGGGTGCCAAGTCTAGCGCCAAAAAAGCCGGCATTCAAAGAATAAAACGATATTTGGTTATAAGGATTGTGGTTTTTATAACAAATAACCGCAGTTGGCTGGCGCTATGCTGGGCGCCATGGAATCCGCCCCCGCTTTTGACCCTGCGCAGCTCTTGCGCCTGCTCACCACCACCATGCCTTTTGGCAAACACCAGGGCTGCGCCATTGCCGATCTGCCGGGCAACTACCTCAACTGGTTTGCCCGCGAAGGCTTTCCCAAAGGCGATCTGGGGCGCCTGCTGGCCTTGATGCACGAGATAGACCACAACGGCCTGAGCGAGCTGCTCCAGCCTTTGCGCGCTGCGTTGGCGCAGCAACAGCGCAACTGATGGGCGCGGCGCCAAGCGCCATGCCATAATTTGCCCAGCCCTCCGTAAAAGGGCTGGTGCTTCAAAACACCAAATTCAAAGCGGTGTGGCCTCCTCGAAAGCGAGGCTTTTCACTATGGAGCATGGAACCATGAAACCAATGGGCCACCCTCACCGCAGCGCCAGCCTGTCCCTTAGCTTGCTTTGCCACCACCTCTTGCAGAAAGCAGGAGGTGCGCAATGAACGACTCACAACGAGACGACTGCACGCCACTCAACCTGCACCAAGCCGCCCGCGACAGCGAAGCCGCAGGCTTTACCCGCCCCGTGCAACTGCAAAGCCACCAAGCGGCCCACCTCGCCCGCAGCCTGCGCGGCATGGACGCAGTCAACCGCATTCTGATTTCCGAAACCGGCGACGATTGCAGCAATACCGCCATGGTGTTGGGCGACAACCTGCGCATGGGTTTGATGGAAGCCGTGGGCGTGATGATTGCCAACGCCAGCGAGCTGCTGGAGCAGGCCAACGACAAGGCCAAGGCCAAGGCAGCTTCGGCTGAGCGTTAAGCCAGCGCTTTTTGCCACTGAGTTAGAGGGCGCAGATACCAAACACTCCGCGCCCGCATGACTCTTTGCATTGCAAATGCAATACAATTTGGGCATGAAATCCGCCACCATTCCCCCCGTCCGCGTTGAGCCGGTTTTGCGTCAGGAGATGGAGCAGGCTTTGGCGCACAACGAAAGCCTGGCCTCGCTGGTCGAAACCGCTGTACGCAACGAAGTCAGGCGCCGCCAAGCGCAGGCGGAGTTCATGCACCGCGGCCTGGCAGCGATTGAGCGAACCGTTACCAGCGGCGATGGCATCCCGGCGGAAGCCTTGGTCGCCAAACTGCAGGCCAAGCTTGACGCAGCCAAGCAGCGCGCATGAAGCCTTACCAAGTGGTCTTCAGCCCGCAAGCGGCTGAAGATCTGGAGCGCCTGTTCGACCATATTCTGGAGCGCGAGCTGGCAAGCCCCACGGGCGATTTATCTATTGCGAGCCGTGCCCTGGAGTCGATCCAGAACGCGTGCAGCTTTTTGCGGCACAGCCCTTTTAGCTGCCGCAAAGCCGGCAGCAGCCCTTTTTTGCGAGAGCTGATCATCAGCTTTGGCGGATCGGGGTATGTGGCGCTGTTTGAGATTCATGACGCCAATACGGTGGTGGTTGGTGCAATACGGCACCAGTTGGAGAGCGATTTTCATTGAGGGGGCTGCGGCGTGCTGCGGCTTGCTTGCATGCCGCAAGCCGCGTACCGCATGCCACCGCCCCTGTGGCAAGCAACAACTTAGCCCAATTGGCCCAGCCCGCTTGCCGGCAGCGTTTGCATGAACTCTTCCAAATCGCGCCGCAAATGCAGCTCGCGGCTGAGCAGGTTGTGCAGGGTGCGCGGGTCTATGGGTTTGTGCATGAGCGTGGCGCCCAGGCTGCTTGCCATCTGCAGCCGCTCGGGCGCGGTGTCGCCGGTCAAAATAATGTAGTGTGGCAACTGCTGCTGCCAAGGCGTGTGGTGGGCAATGGCGTTGCGCACGGCCATGACCACCATGCTGCCGTCTTCGGTGGCAGACAGGCGCAGATCGGTCAGCACCACGTCAAAAGCCTCGGCATCGCTTTCTTGCGCCCGGGCCAGCACGCGCTGCACCTGGCCCACGGTGGCGGCGCTCACCACATGGCATTGCCATTGCTCCAGCATGCTGGTCAGGCCGACGCGCACCAATGGCTCGTCGTCCACCACCAGCACCCGCAAGCCTTCGAGTGACGAATATTCGCCGTCGTCCGTCTCTTCCCACAGGCCTGATACCAGTCCGTAGCCGCCGGCCGGTGCCTCTTCGGCCACCAGGGCCACGCGGAACACGCTGCCCGCGCCCACGCGCGATTGCAGGCTGACGCGCACGTTGATGATGTCGGCCAGCTCGCGCACAATCGCCAGCCCCAGGCCCAGGCCCTTGCCACCGGTGTTGTGGTCTTCGCCTACCTGGCGGAATTCCTGAAAAATCAGCTCGTGGTTGGCCGGAGCAATGCCGATGCCTGTGTCCCACACTTCAATGCAGCGCTGCATGCCGCGCTTGCGCACGCCCAGCAACACACCGCCATGCTCGGTGTAGCGCAAGGCGTTGGAGACCAGGTTGCGCAGCAGCATGAACAGCAGCGCCGGATCGGTGAACACCCAGTCTTCGCTGTCGCGCACGCGGAACACCAGGCCCTTGGCATCGGCCTGCGGGCCAAATTCTTTCTCCAGCCGGCGCAGCAAGCCGGCAATTGCCACCGGTTGGAACTTGGCGTCGAGCACGCCGGCTTCGATGCGCGAGTAGTCCATCAAGGTGTCGAGCATTTCGCGGCTGGCCGCGAGCGCTGCGCGTGCATGCTCCAGCACACCGGCTTGTTGCGGGTTCAGGCCCGAGCCGCGCAGGGTTTCGAGAAACAGGTTGAGCGCCTGCACGGGCTGGCGCAGATCGTGGCTGGCGCCGGCCAAAAAGCGGTTCTTGGCGCGCACCGCGTGTTGCGCCGAACGGGTGTGGTCGCTCAGGTGCTTTTTGTACGAGGCAATGGCGCGGCCGAGTTGGTCGATCTCGTCGCCCGGCAAATTGGGCGCGGCGTGGATGCCGCCAAACTCGTCGTCGCGCACTTCGCGCTGCAAGGCCACGATGCGGCGCGAGACCGAGGCATCCATGTACAAACCGGCCGCCAGCACGCCCAGCAGCAAAACGGCCACCAGCCAGTTCAGGCGCGTTTGCTGCACCGCCACGTCGTTGGACAGCTGCAGGCTGCGCTCGTTGAGCTGGCGCCGGATATCGGCTGCCGTGCGGCTGGCCAGCAGCGACATGTCGGTGGCCAGCATCTGGTTCTCAGCCACGAGCTGCAGAATCTCGCGCTCCTGCGGGTTGTAGCGCGTGGGCTCAAAGATGGCCTTGCTCAGCTGTTGCACGTTGGCACGCAGTGCATCGCGCTTGTCTTGCATCAGCGCGTCAACCTCTTCACCGCCCTGGCTCTGCGCCATATCGCGCAGCAGCTTGTCGAGCCAGCCCATGCGGTCGGTCAGCTCCATCATGTTGAGGCGGCGCTCGCCGCTGTTGCTGGTAATGGCCACCAGGCGTGCGTAGCTGCCGATCATCTCGCTTTGCTGCATGACGCGGGTGCTGCTGATCAGCTGCTCCATCTCCACATTGGCCAGCTGCTGCAAGGCCAGGTTGGTGCGGCGCAAGCCTTGCATGGTGAGCACGAACACAATCACGATGCCGACCACCAAGATCGCCAGCATCAGCAAGATGCGCGAGGTGACCGACGGGCGGCGGCCAGACTGCAGCACCGACTGGGCCAGCCTTGCCCGGAATGCACTGGGTGGTGCCATGGGCTATTTGTTCCTTGTCATGAGGCCGGCTGCGCTCCTGCCTGCCAGCGCAGGTCTTCCAGTGCCACCGTGGGGATCGGGCAATGGGTCCACATGCCCAGCAAGCCCTTGCGCACAAAATTGCGCTCGGGCCGCACCACCAAAAAGACGTTGACCGCATCTTCGGCCAGCTGTTTTTGGGCCTGCTTCAACCAGTCGTTGAGCTCTTGCTGCGACGAAGAACCACGCACTTTTTCCCAGATCTTTTTGAAGACGCGGTTGTTGTAGTTGAAGTAGTAATCGTTGCGCGCGTAGATGCCCATGTCCATGGGCTCCACATGCATGATCAGGCTGATGTCGTAATCTTTGCGCTTCATCACGCGGTCGAGCCAGGTGGGCCAGTCCATCACCTCGATCTCCACCTTGAAGCCAATTGCCTCCAGCTGCGAGGCCACGATCACGCTGCCATAGCGGCCATAGTCGGTGGGCGGTACGGCCAGACGCAACACCGTGCCTGCTGCCACCTTGGCCTGGGCCAGCAAGGCTTTGGATTGTGCCGGGTCGTAGGGGTAGCGGCCGGTCAGATCGATATAGGCCGGGTGCGTGGGCGAGAAGTGGCTGCCCACCGGCAAGACCTTGATCGAGGGCCCGTAGATATCGGAATAGCGTGCACGGTCTACCGCATGGCTGATGGCACGGCGCACGCGCAGATCGTTGAGCGGCGGGCGGGCATTGTTCATGGCCAGTATCAGCTTGCCTTCTACGCCGCGTGTGGCCATCTGGTAGTCGGTGCGCGCCAGAAAAGAAGCGGTCAAGCGCGTCACTGAGCTGAGTGCATCGATGCGGCCTTCGGCCAGCATGTTCTCGGTCTCGGACGAGGTCGACATGAAAAGAAATTCCGCCTTGGGAATGGCTGGCTTGCTGGTGCCCCACCAGCTGTCATTGCGCAGCAGCTCAATCGATTTGCCGCGCTTCCATTCGCCCATGCGATAAGGCCCGGTGCCGATGGGAACAGTGGCATTGCTCTGCGCCGTTTCGGGGTGCACCATCACCGCGCCGGGCATGGCCAAGGCGTAGGGCAGCAGCGCATCCGGGTCGCTCAGGCGGATGCGCAGGCGGTATTCGTCCAGTGCCTCTACCGATTCGATCTTGTCAAACCATTCCAGGTAAGCGTTGGTGTTGCTCATCTTGAGCAGGCGCTGCAGGCTGAACACCGCCGTGTTGGCATTGAACGGCTTGCCATCGTGGTAAGTGACATTGCGGCGCAAATTGAAATCCACCACCTTGCCGTTTTTGCTGACGCTCCAGTCCAGCGCCAGGCGTGGCTTGAGCTCGCCCATGCCGTCGAGATAGGTCAGCCCTTCGAAGATGTTCACATACGTCACCTCGCTGGCCGTGGCCGCGCTGGTGGTGGTGATGTCGAAAGACGCCGGCTCCAGCTGAATACCGATGCGCAAACGGTCGGCCGCTGCAGCCGGCGTGGCCCAGGCCCACAAGGCCAGCAAGCACAAGCAACTGCACAGCCACAGGCAACGTTGCCTCCAACTCAGATACTTGGTGGGCATAGTCTTCTCACTAGTTAGTGGCTCTGCTTATTCGATCGGCATGGCCGGCAAAATGCCGCTGCGCTGCGCCTTCATCACGGCCTGGGTGCGGGTATCGGCACCCAGGTGTTTCAATACCGCTGCCACCTGGTTACGGATGGTGTGCTCGCTCAGACCAAAGTGCTTGGCGATGGCTTTGTTGCTGTAACCCTTGGCCAGCATCTTCAGCACCTCGTACTGGCGCACCGGCAATTCTTCTTCGCCAGCGGGCAGGGACGGTGCCAAAAACTGTGCGGCAGGTTTGCTGCGCGCCGCCGGCTCCGTGCCCTGGCTGCGCACCAGCCAGTGCTGCACCTGGGTGCAAATGGCATCGGGTTGCAAGGCTTTGGACATGAAGCCTGAGGCGCCCTGGCGCACCGCATCTTTCATCAGCTCTGGGTGGTCGTGGCCCGAGAGCATCACCACATAGGCCTTGGGCCAGCGTTTGCGCACCTGGCCAATGCCGGCCAGGCCGTCGCAGCCCGGCATGCTGATGTCGAGCAGCACCAAGTCTGCCCAGCATTGCAGCGCTACCGCTTCGGCCACGGAACTGGCCTCGTGGATGTTGGCCTGCACCATGTCACTGGTGGAGAGCATCATGCGCAGGCCTTGGCGAAACAGCGGGTGGTCATCCACCAGCACCAACGATGGCAACGGCAATGTCATGGCCCCACCTTCCTTTCATTCTTCTTGGTCATTTGGCTAGTCCATACCTAGGTCGCAACCTTACATCCAATTACGTTCGCCACCAATAGTGCATTTGTACTAAGCGCGCATTTTCGGCGTTTTGGAGCGCTCGGCGAACAGCAGGGAATAAGTGCAAGCCATTGAACAAGAATAAAAAATTAACAAATTCAAAGGCCGAAAAGCACCGCAATTAGCGCATTTTTGGGTCGCCAAACTAGTACATCTGAACTATTTACGATTGTTCACCAAAAAAAGAACATTCCCCCATGCGAAGGCATTGGTGCCATGGGGTCAGTGCCGTCGCTCTCCACAGTTTGACCCATGAACAGCGGAACCACCCAAACGCGAGGACGACATGAAAACTACCACCATTACCCTGGCCGCCGCCGCCCTGCTGGCAGCCACCACCCAAGCCGGTGCCCAAGGCTGGCTTGGCGAATCCGTGCCCTGGCAGTTCCAGACCAGTGCCGACCGCGCCAACCGCGCCCTGGTCAATGACCTGGTCGAAAAGAAAAAAGGCGGCTACTACGACTCGTTCAAGAGTACCTACATCACCAATATCGACCGCCAGATCAACTGCAACTTCCAGCCCACCTCGGCCGGCAACAGCAGCTCCACCGACCAGGCCAACAGCGTTGCCTCGCCGCAAACCAATGCCAGCTCGGGCACCAGCGCCAGCAGCACCGGCAGCGCCAACCAGAGCAGCGACAACCTGGGCCGCGGCGGCAACACCGCCAGCAACAACCAAAGTAATACCGGCACCATCAGCAGCGGTGTGAGCGGCAGCCCGTCCACCACCACCACCGCGCCGATCAACAGCGATCACGCCAACGGCCAGCAAGACATGCAGGTCGCCCAGAACAACAGCGGCCACCAAACCACCAGCGTCAGCGGCAGCACGGGCTGCAGCTTCGCATCCGGTGCCCTCAACTAAGCCGGCGGAGAAGATCATGCACACCCCCAACCAACACTTCACCGCAGCCCAACCCGTTGCCCGCTCGGCTGCCCGCGGCAAAGCGCTGCCGCTCTCGGCCCTGGCCGGCGCTCTGCTGCTGAGCGGCTGCGCCTTGCCCACCTACCAGCAAGTGCAGGTGGCCGAGGACGAAGCCCCCGTCATGCAAGGCCCCAGCCCGCGCTACAACGGCACGCCGATCGACAGCGCTCTGGCCTGCCTCTCGCACCGCATTGCAGGCAAGCTCAACGGCAAGGCGCCGCTGTCTATCGCCGTTGGCGACATCAAAGACTACACCGGTAAATACTCGCAAGGCGACGGCAATGTGGTCACCCAAGGCGGTGCGCTGATGGTGTATTCGGCCCTGGGTAAATTGGGCGGCGCCATTGATGTGCGCGAGCGTTTCGACACCCGCGTGGCCGAGCTGGAGCTGGCCTATACCGACCGCCGCCAACTGGGCGACGGCAACTCGCACGCGCTGAGCGACGACAAAGGCCAGCGCTCCGTGCCCTGGCTGCCGTACTACGGCGGCTCCATCTTGCGGTCCGACTACTACATCATCGGTGGCCTGACCGAGGTGAACTACAACATCCAATCGAGCGGCATCGAAGCCCAGGTCAACCAGATCGGCCCGCGCTACCGCGTGTTCACCATGAACGTGGGCGCCGACCTGCGCATTGTCGAAACCAAGACCCTGCGCGTGGTGCGCGCCGTCAGCCTGCAAAAGCAGATTGTCGGGCGCGAGATCGGGGCTGGCGTGTTCCGCTTCTTTGGCAGCAACCTGTTCGACATCAATGCCGGCAGCAAAGACCTGGAGCCCGTGCAACTGGGCGTGCGCACCACGCTGGAGCAAGGTGTGCTGGAGCTGATCAGCACCGTCACCCAAACCCCCAGCCAGCCTTGCACCGATGCCGACAAAGCCGGCAAAGCAGACAAAGCTGTGGCCACCACTGAGCCGGCACCGGCCAGCCCGGCCCCAGCAGCGGCGGCAGCGCCTGCCGCAGCGGCCGCTGCCGGCACCCAGCCAGTGGCCAGCAGCAACCCGCAGCCGCTGCCCGAGAAAGCCACCAGCTCCATGACATCGCTGGACGTGGTTTTCGAAGAGAACAACACCCGCATTGCCCAGCAATCGGCCACCACGGCCGAAACCGTGGCCACCCGCCTGCGGGCTGGCCAAGGTGTGCGCATGGTCTTGCTGGCCCGCGAAAACGAGAACGACCAGAACCCGGCGCGCCGCGACGAGCTCACCGACCAACGCCTGCAAACCCTGCGCACCGCGCTGGCCCAGCAAGGCGTGCCGCCCGACCAGGTACGCCTGACCTGGCGCCCCACGCCCGGCGACAACAGCGTGCACCGCTACGGCGCGGGCTACCGCCTGCTGGCCCGTCTGCAGATCACACCGTAAAGCGCTTCGCTACCTACCGCATTCATAGCTTGCAGCGCTTCCAAGGCGGGCCTTGCAAGCATCCACACCCAAATAACGCCTGTTTTTACTTTTCCATCTTCGACGAGGAGACAGTCATGTCCAACAAGCACCCAACCACTTTCCGCCGGGCACGCCTGGCTCCCCTGGCCGCTGCGGCCGCTTTGCTGGCCGCCAGCTCTGGCGTGGCACTGGCGCAGCAATCAGCGCCCGTCACCCAAAACAACAGCGGCGTTGTAGGCGCCACTGATAGCACTGCGGTCAGCCTGACCCACTTCCCCAACAACGGCACGGTCAACACCACGTCGGTAACCTCCTCGGCAACCAGCAATTTGCACGAACTGGCCACCGGCGCAAACGCCACCCTGACCATTGACAACCAGCCCTTGAGCTCGCCAACGATAGACATTGCGCAGCGTGTAAGCGGTGCCGTCAGCGCCAACACCAATGGCGCCATCGGCGTCAACGCCAACAACGTGCAAGGCAACCACGATGGCGGCAGCCTGAGCGTCAGCAACAACACGGCCGGCGCCGAAGCCACGGGCAACACCAGCGTTGGCACCATGCGCATCAGCAACGACAACAATGTCGATGTCAGCACACCAGTCAGCACCTCGGTGAAGCAGCGAGTCACCGCATCTGCCCCGGTCAGCGCCAGCACCAACCAAAGCCAGGTCGGCATCCGTCTGAACCAGGCCCAAGCCAACAATCCCAACAACGCTTTTGACCACCTGAGCCTGAACGTCGCAGACAACCAGGTCAGCGCCAGCGCCCAAGGCAACGAAACCCAGGCGGGCATTGGCATCAGCGGCAGCGGCATCACCCTGGCAGCCGACGCCAAGAGCGATGTCAAACAACGCCAGGTGGGCGATGTCAGCGCCTCCAGCCATGTCGACGCGCTCGGCACCCAAATCACGGGCACGCCCAACCGCGCCATGACCGACAGCAAACTCAGCGTCAACGGCAACAGCGTGCTCTCCAGCGCTGGCGGCAACCAGCAAAGCAATGCCTTGGTTTTGCAATCGAGCGGCGACATCAGCCAGACCGCAGGCGCGGGCTTGGCCGTTGATTCGGACCAGCGCAGCCGTGGCGCAGTCAATGCCTCCAGCACCGTTGGCACGCTGAGCATCAGCAACAGCAAGGACGATTCCTCTGGCAATGCCTACACCGTCAACGCCAACACCGTCGCCGCCCAAGCCAGCGGCAATGCAGGCAGCAACCTGAGCAGCGCTACTGCTGCAGGTGAGATTAGCGGCCTGAATGCAGCCACCAACTCGAAGCAGGTCTACAACGGCAGCGGCGTCAAAGCCAGTGCCAGCGTGAACAACCTGGGTGTACAAACCAACGCCAGCACCGGCGACACCACCGTGGTCAGTGGCAACCAGGTGCAAGCCCAGGCCCAAGGCTCGGCGGCCAGCAACCAAAGCTTGCTCAGCGCCAGCCAGATCATCGACAGCGGTGCCCAGGTCAGCAACGAGCAAACGCACAAGAAAGGCCCGGTCACCGCCGATGCCTCGGTCAACCGCATCGGCAGCAGCTCCACCAGCCTGAGCGGCGGCAGCGTTACCGTGAACGACAACCTCGTCAGCGCCAATGCAACCGGCACCTCGGCCAATAACAAGGCCGCACTCACAGCCTCTGGCACGGTCGATCCGTCGTTTGCCGTGGTGGAGAGCAGCCAAACCCACACCAGGGGCAAAGTGGCCGCCACTGCCGGCGCAGCCATGGTCGGTGCCAGCGCTACCAGCGCCAGCGATGCAGCCCTGGTCGTTAGCGGCAACCAGTTTGCCGCCAGTGCCAGCAGCCAAAGCGCTACTAACCAGGCTAGCGTCCAAGGCAGCCAGTTGAGCGACGTTGGCGCAGGCGTATTCAACGGTCAAACGCATGAAGCCGGCAATGTATCGGCCACGGTGGCCAACATGGTGCCCGTCAGCCCGGCACCTGCACCATTCCCTATGCATATCGGTTTGCAGGCCGACAGCGCCAGTGGTGGCAGCCTGGCCATCTCGGGCAACCAAGGGGCGGCTGAAGCCATCGTCAACCAGGCCAGCAACCAGGTGCAAATGAGCGGCAGCAGCATCGACAACTCAATGGCCATTCTGCAAAACCAGCAAACCGTCAACAAAGGCGATGCCAGCGCGCTCACCCTGGTCAACCTGGGCATGACGGGCAAAACCACCGCAGGCACTGACACCGTGCGTGCCAATGGCAACGAGGTCGTCATCAGCAACAACGTGTTCAGCGCCAACGCCAGCCAAAACCAGGCCAGCAACAGCGTGGAGCTGAAAGCGGTCAGCGCCGTCAATGGCGTGCCACTGGGTCTGCTGCTCAGCGAGCAAACCGCCAACGGCAACACCAGCGCCCAGACGGAGATGAACATCCTCACCGGTAGCAGCACTGCCGCCGACCCCAGTGGCAACACCACGGTCAGCAACAACCAAGCCACCAGCATGGCCCGCGCCAATGTGGCCAACAACCAGCTCACGCTGAGTGCTGGCACCCAAGCCAGCGACGTGACGGCAGGCCTGGGCAATGCGCAGACCAACAATGGCGGAGTCAACTCCAGCACCAGCCTGTCGATCCCCGCAGGGGCAGCCAGCAAGTTGGACGGCAACATCACCATCAGCGGCAACCTGGCCACCTCGGTAGCCGCCGGCAACACCTCGCTGAACAACCTGCAAATCAGCGCTGGCACTGCCCTCAACGGCATGACCGGGCTGGACAACAACCAGCTCAATACCGGCGCAGTCACCGCCCGCACCTCGCTGAACGCTACCGGTGACTCGCGTGGCTCTGCGCTGAACCTGAGCGGCAACATCGCCAGCGCTACGGCCGTGGGCAACAACGCGGAGAACCAGGTCAACGTGTCGGCCTTGCCCGGCCAGCTGATGGCCAGTGCCTCGCTCACCAACACCCAGGTGAACACCGGCGACGTCACCGCCACGGTCAACAGCGCCATCACCGCCAATGGCAGCGTGAACACCAACAATGTCAGTGTTTCGGGCAACCGCTCGGCCGCCATTGCGGTGGGCAACCGTGCCACCTCGTCGATGACATTGGGTGTGCAATAAGCCGAAAGGCCTTGCACTTTGCGCCCGCCTGGCTTCCAGGCGGGCGCTTTTTTCTAATGCATCATGGATTCCTGTGGAATGCGAGTGGGACGGCAAAGCCAGATGCAATGCCTATGCTGGCGTTGTTTGCATACGGCCCGTCCCACTTTTGCCTTCTCTGCTGAGCCAAAGAACCGTGTTTTTCCGCGCCGGCCATGCCCTACAATGCCCCACACACTGCGCTCTCAGAACCAATAAGCAATGCGTAGCCAGCGCCACCGCCAGGCCCTCCGGGCCCTTGAAATCGGCGGCGGCATTCCCATCTGTCCCTGGTCGGCACCTTGCAGGCTGCAGCCGCAGCCCGTCAACTGCCGGGACTCTTTGTTATTGGATTTCTCGCTGTGAACACTTCTTTTCGCACCTCTGCTTCTGTGATCGCCCTGACCGTGGCCGGCCTGGTACTGCCCGGCATGGCCCACGCCAAGCGCATGGGCAGCAAGTCGCGCCCCGCTGTCACGCAAAAGGCTGCTCCGGCCGCTCCTGCCACTCCTGCAGCCAACACGGCCGCCAAGCCCGCAACGCCTGCTACGCCAGCTGCCAACACCGCCCCTGCAGCAGCAGCGCCAGCAGCCGCTGCACCGGCTGCCGCAGCTCCCGCCGCCAGCGGTGGCTCCAGCATGATGGGCACCATGGGCGCAGCCGCCGTGGGCGCAGTGGCCGGCACCATGGCCGGTAGCGCCATGGCGGGTGCTCTGGGTGGCGGCGACAAGGCCAAGGAAGAGGCCGCCGCCAAGGAAGCCGAAGCCAAAAAGGCCGAAGCCGAAGCTGCCGAGCTGCAAAAGAAGGCCGACGAAGCCAAGGCCAAGGCGGACGCCGCCCGCGCTGCCGCCAAGTAATGGGCTCGCTGGGCGCTGTGCCCAGCCGCTACCACTACAGCCACCGCCCACGCGCTTGTGCCCGTGGGCTTTTTTGTAGCTGTCGGGGCGAGCCCGGAATCAAGCAGCTCCGCCAATCAACAAAACAAAACCCAGCAGGTTTGCAGCCATGCTGGGTCCGGTTGGTGGCGGGACCGAGGGTCGCCCGCCAGGCGCTGGCAGTTAACGCTGCGCGCTTACGACAGCACTTCCAGCAAGCGGTCCAAGCCACCTTGGTTGATGGCCACTTTGGCCTCTGCACGCACGCGGGGCTTGGCGTGGTATGCCACGGACAGGCCCACTTCGCGCATCATCGGCAAATCGTTGCTGCCGTCGCCCACGGCAATCACTTGCTCGGGCGAGATGCCCATCAGCGACGCCAGGCCCAGCACGGTACGGCGCTTTTCCTCGCCGTCGCAAATATCGCCCCAGCTTTGCTCGACCAGCGCGCCGGTGAGCTTGCCGTCTTGCACGTCAAAAATATTGGCGCGCACAAAATCAATGCCCAACAGGCTTTTCACGTGGTTGGCAAAGAAAGTGAAGCCGCCCGATACCAGCAGTACCTTCAGGCCGGCGGCGTGCGCAGCGTCCACCAAAGTCTTGGCGCCTGGGGTCAGTTGCAGGCGCTCTTGCAGCACGCGCTCGATATCGGCCATAGGCACGCCTTGCAGCAAGGCCATGCGCTGGCGCAGGCTTTCTTTGTAATCGGCAATCTCGCCACGCATCGCTGCTTCGGTGATGGCTGCGACCTCGGCCTTTTTGCCGGTGATGTCGGCAATCTCGTCGATGCACTCGATGGTGATCAGGGTCGAATCCATGTCAAAGGCGATCAGCTTGTAGTCGCTGAGCAGGGTGGATGGGAGCTGGCCTTTGATTTCGATGGCGGGAGTGGCGGTCATGGTGATCTTGGAGGGGAAGGACGTCAGTAGTCGCAAATCATACCGATACGGTGCACCGGCAACAGCTGCGCATTATCCGTCCAATCCCCCGTGCTTTTCCCCTGCTGCACTGGCGCAGGGGTCACTGCGGCACCAGCCCGGCGGCCTGGGTCAGCTGGGCGTGGAGCTGGATTTCCTGGGCAATGGTCTGGCGCAGCTCGGCGGACGTGCTAGGCGCCAGCTCCATGCCATTGGCGCCGAGCTTGGCTTTGACCTCGCTGTCGAGCGCCGCGTGCGCTGCCTGTTGCAGCTTGTCGATAACCGGCTGGGGCGTGCGGGCAGGGGCGAGCAGGCCGACCCAGGCCGACAGCGTCATGTCCGACAAGCCGCTTTCGGCCATGGTGGGGGTTTGCGGCAGGCTGGGCGCGCGCTGCGCGCTCATGACCGCCAGCGCATGCAGCTTGCCCGATTGCACATGGGGCAGTGCCTCGGGCAGCACGGCAAACAGCAGGTCGACATTGCCTGCCAGCGTGTCATTGACTGCGGGAGCGCCACCTTTGTAGGGCACGTGCAGCAAGTCGGTGCGGGTGCGGGTACAGAACATCAGTGCGGCCAGGTGTTGCGGGCTGCCGTCGCCCGAGGAGGCATAGGTGAGCTTGCCCGGCGCAGCCTTGGCCGCTGCCAGTACGGCGGCCACGTTGGGGTACTTTTGCTTGTCCTTGGCGACCAGCACCATCGGTTGGTTGACCAGTTTGGTGATGGGCACAAAATCGGCTTCCGGGTCGTAGGGCAGCGATTTGAAGATGCTTTTGTTGGTGGTCAGAAACGAGGCCGGCGAGATGGTGAGGGTGTAGCCGTCGGGCGCTGCGCGAGCAACCTGCGGCATGCCGATCTGCCCCGAGCCGCCGGCCTTGTTGTCGATCACCACGGGCTGGCCCAGTTGCTCGGCCATCTTCTGCCCGATGATGCGGGCAATCATGTCCGCACTGCCGCCAGCGGGCAGCGCCACGATGACTTTGATGGGGCGGCTGGGATAGGCGTCCTGCGCCAGCGCAGGCAAGGCAAAACCCGGGCTGATGGCTGCCAGGGCAGCGCTGGAAAAGCGGCGTCGGTTGAGCATGGAGTTCCCCTGATGGTTGTTTTGACCGTCGTACTGGCCCGCACACAGCACGGGCTTGGGGAAGATGATGCAAGTCTTGTGCCATGGGTGTGCACTAGGGCAGACGTTGATGGCGCAGGCGCAGCATTCAGCGTATGCCGCTCAGCGCTGCCGCCGCGCACGCCAGGATGGCGCTGGTGAATGGGGTGCACCAAAGCGAAGCAGCAGATCAGCGAAGCAATTCAGCCCGCTGATCTGGCCGCCTGCGCTCAGGCGGTAACTGCCTCCGCCACCAGCGGCTTGCCCAGGCTGCGCACCACGTCGCGCACCATTTGCACGCGGTCTTTCACCTCGGGCAGGGCGCGCTCGATGCGCAGCTTGTCGTTGCCGGCCAGTTTGATGGCCTTGTTCTTCTGGATCAGGCTGATGATGGTCATCGGGTCGATCGGCGGGTTGGCGTGGAAGCTGATGTTGATGACGCCGGGCGCCGCATCGACCTTTTGCACACCGAACGGCTCGCACAGCACGCGCAGGCGGTGCACATCGACCAGGGTTTGCGCCTGTGCGGGCAGCTTGCCAAAGCGGTCCACAATTTCTTCCAGCAGCAGATCGATCTGCTCGCTGGTCTTGGCAGTGGCCAGCTTTTTGTAGAACGACAGGCGCAGGTGCACATCGCCGCAGTAATCGTTGGGCAGCAGGGCAGGGGCGTGCAGGTTGATGTCGGTGGTGGCGGCCATGGGTGCGAGCAGATCGGGCTCTTTGCCGTTCTTCAGGCTGCGCACAGCTTCGCTCAACATTTCGTTGTAGAGCTGGTAGCCGATCTCCATCATGTTGCCGCTCTGGTTGTCGCCCAGCACTTCGCCGGCGCCGCGGATTTCCAGATCGTGCATGGCCAGGTAGAAGCCGCTGCCCAGCTCTTCCATCTGCTGGATGGCTTCCAGGCGCTGCGCGGCCTGCTTGGTAAGGCCTTCCATATCGGGCACCATCAAATACGCATAGGCTTGGTGGTAGCTGCGGCCCACGCGGCCGCGCAGCTGGTGCAGCTGGGCCAGGCCAAACTTGTCGGCACGGCTGATGATGATGGTGTTGGCGCTGGGCACGTCGATACCGGTTTCGATGATCGTCGAGCACAGCAGAATGTTGTAGCGCTGCGCCACAAAGTCGCGCATCACGCGTTCGAGCTCGCGCTCGGGCATCTGGCCGTGGGCCACGGCAATGCGGGCCTCGGGCAAGATTTCTTCCAGCTTCTGACGGCGGTTCTCGATGGTTTCCACCTCGTTGTGCAGAAAGTAGATCTGGCCGCCGCGCTTCAACTCCCGCAGCACGGCTTCGCGGATCACGCCCGTGCCTTCGTTGCGCACAAAAGTCTTGATCGCCAGACGGCGCTGCGGCGCCGTGGCGATGACGGAGAGGTCACGCAAACCGTCCAGCGCCATGCCCATGGTGCGCGGGATGGGCGTGGCCGTGAGCGTGAGCACATCGACCTCGGCGCGCATGGCTTTCATCGCCTCTTTGTGGCGCACGCCAAAGCGGTGTTCTTCGTCGATGATGAGCAGGCCCAGGTTTTTGAACTGGGTTTTCTCGCTCAGCAGCTTGTGCGTGCCCACCACGATGTCGACCGTGCCGTCGTCCAGCCCTTTGATGGTGGTGTTGACCTCTTTGCCCGATCGAAAGCGCGAGACCAGCGCTACCTTGATCGGCCATTTGGAGAAGCGGTCGGCCAGCGTCTGGTAGTGCTGCTCGGCCAGCAAGGTGGTGGGCGCCAGCAAGGCGACTTGTTTGCCTCCAGTGACCGCCACAAAAGCGGCGCGCAGGGCGACCTCGGTTTTGCCAAAGCCCACGTCGCCACAGACCAGGCGGTCCATCGGGCGCGGCGAGATCATGTCCTGGATCACCGCGTGGATGGCGGCGCGCTGGTCGGCGGTTTCTTCAAAGCCGAAGTCGTTGGCGAACTGCTCGTAATCCTGCGGGCTATAGCGGAAGGCATGGCCTTCGCGGGCGGCGCGGCGGGCGTAGATGTTGAGCAGCTCGGCAGCGGTGTCGCGCACCTGCTCGGCCGCCTTGCGTTTGGCTTTTTCCCACTGGCCGCTGCCCAGCTTGTGCAGCGGTGCTTCGTCGGCAGAGACGCCGGTGTAGCGGCTGATCTGGGCAAGCTGGCTGACGGGTACGTAGAGCACCGCGTCGTCGGCGTATTCCAGGTGCAAAAACTCTTGCATGGCGGGCGAGCCATCGGGGTTTTTCTGGCCCACGTCCATGTTGATCAGGCCGTGGTAGCGGCCAATGCCGTGCTGGGCGTGGACCACCGGGTCGCCCACTTTCAGCTCGGACAGGTCTTTGATCAGCGCCTCTACATCGCTGGCCTGCTCTTGCCTGCGGCGGCGGCGTGTGCTGCCGGTGGCGGCGAACAGCTCAGTCTCGGTGACAAAGTCAATGCCTTGCTCGGCCCAGCGGAAGCCGCTGGCCAGCGCGGCCGTGGCAATGCCGACGCGCTCTTCAGTGGTTTGCTGGAACTCGGCCAGCGAATCGAAAGCGGGCGGGTTCAGGCCGCTGGCGCGGAAGAAGTCGAGCAGGCTCTCGCGCCGGCCATCGCTCTCGGCCAGCAGCAAGGTGCGCGCCTGGCCGCTGGCAATGTGCTGCTGCAGCTTAGCCAGCGGGTCTTCGGCGCCTCGCACCACGGCCAGATCGCCCAGCTTTTGGAAAACGGCGCTGTGCTCTACATCTTCTACCTGCGGGCGCAGTGCGAACTGCGCGGTTTCCTTGGCTGTGGTGTAGAACTGGTCGGCCGTCAGGAATAGGGTTTCAGGCGGCAGCGCGGGGCGCTCCGGATCGCCTTGCACCAGGCGGTAGCGGTCTTTGGTGTCCTGCCAAAAGCGCTGGAAGGCGGGTTCCACATCGCCGTGCAGCACCAGGGTGGCGTTGGCGCCCAGGTAGTCGAACACGGTGGCCGTGCTGTCAAAAAACAGCGGCAGGTAGTACTCGATACCGGCGGTGGCCACGCCGTTGCCCATGTCTTTGTAGATGCGGCTCTTGGTGGGATCGCCCTCAAGCAGCTCGCGCCATTTGTTGCGGAAATGGGCGCGCGCATCGTCGTCCATCGGGAACTCGCGACCGGGCAGCAAGCGCACTTGTTTGACCGGGTAGAGGCTGCGCTGGGTGTCGGGGTCGAAGGTGCGGATGGAGTCGATCTCATCGTCGAAAAGGTCCACGCGGTAAGGCACCAGCGAGCCCATGGGGAACAGATCGATCAGGCCGCCGCGCACCGAATACTCGCCGTGGCTGACCACTTGCGAGACATGGTTGTAGCCCGCCAGCGTGAGTTGGGCCTTGAGCTTGGCTTCGTCCAGCTTTTGCCCGGCCTCGAAAGCGAAGGTGTAGCCGGCCAAAAACGCGGGCGGCGCCAGGCGGTAGAGCGCGGTGGTGGCGGGGATCAGCACCACATCGGCCTCACCCTGGCTGATGCGCCACAGCGCGGCCAAGCGCTCGCTGATCAAATCCTGGTGCGGCGAGAAGGTGTCGTAGGGCAGGGTTTCCCAGTCGGGGAACAGGGCGGTGCGCAGCTCGGGCGCGAAGAAGGCCATTTCGTCCTGCAGGCGGCGCGCGTCGCTGGCGTCGGCGGTGACGATGGCCGTCACCCGCTGGCCGGCGGCCTCGCGCTCGGCCAGGCGCGCCAGCAGCAGGGCATCGGCGCTGCCGGGCGGCATGGGGGACTGAAAGCGTTTACCAGCGGTGAGTTTGGGGAGTTCCATAGGTTCAGCGGGCCGGGCAGGCGCCGTAGCAAATGCCGGGCTGCGGCGGAAAAAACAGCAAAAGCACGGAAAGCCCGTTCGGGCCCCGTGCGTTGTCTGCATTCTAAAATACCGGCATGAACCAGCCTGTTCGCAATGATTTGATCCCCACTGTGCCCCTGGCACCCGGCACGCCCGCGCCTGCACCCGCCGTGCAGACAGCGCCCGTCACGGCCGATGCGGGCACCGCCACGCAAGCCGTGGGCGAGCTGCAGGAAGAGGTGGTGGCCCGCTTTTGGGCCTTTTTGCCTTGCGCTGGCGTGGGCGCACGAGCGGTGGACGCATCGCGCCCGGCGCACGTGCCCAAGCAATACCAGCAAGTGGCAGGCTGGCCTTTGGTGTTGCATACGCTGGCGGCTTTTCTGGCCGTCAAACCGCTGTCGGGCGTGGTGGTGGGCGTGAGCGCGGAGGACGACTTTTTGCAGCGCCATGTGCGGCCGGGTTTCTCGGTCAGCCCTTGCGGCGGGCCAACGCGTGCGGATACGGTGGCGGGCGGCTTGCGCAGCCTGCTGGCCCAGGGCGCGCAGGCGCACGACTGGGTGCTGGTGCACGATGCGGCGCGTTGCCTGATCAAGCCCAGCCAGATCGAGCAGCTGATGGACGAATGTTCGGCCGACGCCGTGGGCGGCCTCTTGGCCTTGCCGCTGCCGGATACCTTGAAGGCGGCGGCCACCGATGCGCATGGCCAAAGCCGCGTCAGCAGCACCTTGCCGCGCGTGGACAAATGGCTGGCGCAGACGCCGCAGATGTTCCGCATTGGCCACTTGCTCGATGCGCTGGCGCAGTGCCAGGACGTGACGGACGAGGCCAGCGCCATTGAATCGGTGGGCCTGCAGCCGCGCCTGGTGGTGGGAAGCAGCTTCAACTTCAAGGTCACCTACCCGGACGATTTTGCGCTGGCCGAAGCCTTGCTGCAGCAGCGCATGGCCGCCGGCGAAAGCCAGGTGGCGGCGCTGTTTGGCGCCTGAGGCCTGGGCATATTTCTTGAAATGACGACAGACAGAAGTTACAAAGGATTGGCAGATGTTGGCGATGCGGATTGGTGAGGGTTGGGATATTCATGCGCTGGTGCCCGGGCGTGATCTGGTCATTGGCGGCGTCACCATTCCGCACAGCACGGGTTTGCTCGGCCACTCGGATGCCGATGTGTTGCTGCACGCGATTACCGACGCGCTGGTGGGCGCGGCCGGGCTGGGCGATATCGGCACGCACTTCCCGGATACGGCTGCCGAGTTTCGCGGTGCCAACTCTGCCGTGCTGTTGGCCGAAGCCATGCGTCGTGTGGCGCAGCAAGGCTGGCAGGTGAACAATGTGGACAGCACCGTCATCGCGCAAGCGCCCAAGCTGGCGCCGCACATCCCCGGCATGCGAGCCTGCATTGCCAAGGCCTTGGGCATTGAAGAAAGCCAGGTCAACGTGAAAGCCAAGACGGCAGAGAAGATGGGCCCGGTAGGCCAAGGCGCAGCCATGGAAGCGCGTGCGGTAGTGCTGTTGGTGCGTGCGAACTGAAAAATTGCTCCATCACGGGTTTCAGTAGGGCGTAAGCGTAGTGGCGAAGCTAGCTGAGTGCCTGTGTTGGCAGTCTTCGTTTTGAGGTGGTGATATGACCGCTTATGCGTTGTTGCGCGGGTTTGCCGTACCCAGGTACTGTCTGCACCCGCGACGTCGCGCCTAAGCGGCCATCTCACCATTCGGGTGAGTCATTTCAGCGCCCGCTTCACTGCAAAGCGGTGTCAATCCAATTCTGTCTTCCTGGGAAATCCGAGAGAGTTCTAAAAATTTATCAGGCCGTGCTTGGCACGTGGCTGCTTGTGGTTTGCTGCTGCTCAGGGTGCAAATCGTCCGCATGGCGCAGCAGAAAATCTGCCACCAAGGGCGCGCAGACATCGGCCTGGGTTTGCAGCAACATGTGCGGGCCGTTGACGGTGCGCAGCTCGTGCTGCGGTGCTTGCAACAAGGCTTGCGCGCAGTGCGCGGGGATGAGTCGGTCTTGCGCAGCGCGCAGGGCCAGCAAAGGCACGGATAAAGCGGCCAAATCCAGCGCTGGTGGCCGCAGCGCTTGTACGGCGCGGTTCTGTAGAACGGCAGCATCGGAGTGTTGCAGCGCTTGCTGCAAGGCGGCCAGCAAAGCCGGCGTGGCCCAGCGCCCCAGCAACCACCAAGACCAGACTTTGCGCGGAACGGCATAAACGGCTTGCGCTGGCGAGGCTGCAATGGCTGGCAAGAACGGCGCAGCCCAAGGCACGGCGCAAGTGGCAAAGCTGGCGGCCAAAACCACGCCGCGCAGGTGCTTGGGCGCGGGCAGTTGCGCATCGCCTTGGCCGCAACCGGCCAGCAGCAAAGCCAGCGGCCCACCAAAGGATTCGCCCAGCAAGAAAAAGGGCTGCTCTTGCGGCAGCTGCGGCTGTACCCAGCGGGCGAGTGCCAGATAGTCCAGCTTTTGTTGTGGCGGGTAAAGAATGGTTTGTTGTTGCAGGCCCGCCATGCCGGGCAGCTTTTGCAATGCCTGCGGCAAAGCGCCTTGCAGGTGCGGGCTGCCGTCCAGCCCGGGCAAGATGACCAGAACGCTCATGCCTGGGGCGCGCTGGGGTCGGCGTACTGCGCTTCTACCTGGGCGCCGGTCAGCACCGGGGTGGCGTTGGCCAGTGCGTAGTAATCAGGCTTTTCGTCGATATAGATTTGCTGCATCAGCTGCATGCCGGGTTCGTCCTGGAACATGCCGGCCGAGAGAAAGTGCTCATTGCTCGCCAGCAGGCGGTAGAACAAATGCGTGCCGCAGCGGCTGCAAAAAGCGCGTTCGGCCCAGTCGGACGATGCATAGCGCGTGACTGGGCCGCTCACTTCCACCTCGGTGCCGCCATGCACGGTAAACGCCGGCCCTTCGCCCCAGCGCCTGCACATGCTGCAGTGGCAAACGTGTACTTCGGTGGTGGTGGGCGCTGTCACATGGACCGCGCCGCACAGGCATTGGGCTTGCATGGCAGTTCCTGAGGGTGGTGGAAGCTGCCAGCATTCTAGAAGCGAGTGCCGCCCTAGTGCAAATCGCCCAGGTTGGTGGGCGGGCCGGGCAGGTGGCGCTTGATTTGCGGGCGCTGCAGGCGGCGCTTGGGTTCTTTGCCAATGGCCTGGTCGGGCGCGCGACGCAGGTAGATGCTGGTGACCAGGCCGGTGCTGCCGTCGGCGGCATTGGCCATGGTGAGGCGCCCGCCCATGCGTTGCACGGTTTTCTCGACGATGGACAAGCCCAAGCCCGCACCGGCTGCGGCCGTACGCGCCGTGTCGCCACGGAAAAAGGGCTTGGTCAGGTTGGCCAGCTGGTCGGCCGACACGCCCGGGCCGTGGTCACGCATGCGGATGGTGACCGTGGTTTCGCTGAACTTGACGGTGATGTCCACGCGCGTGTAGTTGGTGCCCGGTGTTTTGCCGTAGCGGCGGGCGTTTTCGAGCACGTTCGAGAGCACGCGAGACAGCTCGATCTCGTCGGCGTTCACCATCAGCTCTTCGGGCACAGTCATCTTGATCTGCAGCTCCTGGTGGTCTTGCACCGCGTAGACGCAGGACGACACCACGCCATACACATTGACGGGCGTGAGCTTGGCTGCGTGGTCGGGGCGGGCGTAGTCGAGGAACTTGTCGATGGTGGCGTCGAGCTGCACGATGTCGGCCACCATGTGCTCGCGCGCCACGTCGTCGAACACGCTCATCTCGGTTTCCAGCCGCAGGCGCGCCAGCGGCGTGCGCAAATCGTGCGAAATACCGGCCAGCATGACGGCGCGGTCTTGCTCCAGCTTGGCCAAGCGCTCGCTCATGCGGTTGAAGCCGATGTTCACCTCGCGGATCTCGCTGGTGACGGCGTCTTCATCCAGTTGCGCGGCAAAGTCGCCTTCGCGCAGGCGGTTGGTGGCGCTGGAGAGCTGCTTGAGCGGGCGGTTGATGAGCCCGGCAATCACCGCCGCACCGGCCAGCGACAAGGCGGCCGCCGTCAGCACCCAGATCAGCCAGGTTTTGCCGCCAGCGGGGTTGAAGCGCGAGGCCTCGATCAGGAACCAGTTCTGGTCGCCATCGATGGTAAAGCCCACCCACAGGCCATCTTCGTGGTTGACGCTGCTGGCCACCACAGTGCCGGGGCCCAGGCGCTGCGTGAGCTCTTGCGTCAGGCGGGCGGCGAGCGGCGTGGTGGTGTCCATGGGCTCGTACACGTCTTTGGGCTCGCGCGGCACGATGCGCACGCCTTCCTGGTCGGCCATGGTTTTGACCAGCGACACACGGGCAATGGCGTCGGAATGCATCAGCGCAGCGCGGCTCAGGTTGACGAGCGAGGCGATTTGCTGCGCCGTCTGGATGGCGCGAGGCTCGGTCTCCAGCGAGCGCAGCGTTTGCACCCAGGCCAAGATGCTGCCGGTAAGCAAGATGGCCAGCAAAAAGAAGGTGCGCCAAAACAGATTGAGCCCCACGCGGCTGCGCTTGGCGTTGTTGGCGCGGGTGCTGGCGCTGTTGGCCTCTAGCGGTGCCAGGCCGGAATGGTCGTTGTCGTTGCTTGCAGTGGATGCCATGGGGGCAGGGCCTTTGTCGTCAAATCGGGTGTGCTGCGCTTGTGGTGCATTGTGCGCCAATTGCCGCTTTGCGCGCCTGCGCAAAGAAAAACCGCCCGCAGCAGGCTGGGGCGGTTGCTTGTGCGCTGGGCGCTGTGGGTGCTGATGGGTCAGTTAGCGCCGTCTGGTACGAAGACGTAGCCTACGCCCCACACTGTTTGTATATAGCGTGGCGCTGCCGGGTCGACTTCCACCAGCTTGCGCAGGCGCGATACCTGCACGTCCAGGCTGCGGTCGAACGGCTCAAACTCACGGCCGCGGGCCAGCAGGGCCAACTTTTCACGCGACAGCGGCTGGCGCGGGTGGCGTACCAGGGTTTTGAGCATGGCGAATTCGCCGGTGGTCAGTGGCAGCTCTTCGCCATCTTTGGTCAGCACGCGGGTGCTCATGTCGAAGGTGAAGGGGCCAAAGGTGACCACTTCGTTCTCGCCCGAGGGTGCGCCTGGCGCTTCTTGTGGTGGGCGGCGGCGCAGCACGGCGTGAATGCGGGCCAGCAGCTCGCGCGGGTTGAAGGGTTTGCCGATGTAGTCGTCTGCACCCACTTCGAGGCCGACGATGCGATCCACGTCTTCGCCCTTGGCGGTGAGCATGATGATGGGCGTGCGGTCGTTGCTGGCACGCAGGCGGCGGCAGATCGACAGGCCGTCTTCGCCGGGCATCATCAGGTCGAGCACGATCAGGTCCACCGTCTCGCGCAGCAGAATGCGCTGCAAGCCCTTACCGTCTTCGGCAATCATCACTTCAAAGCCTTCGTGCGAAAGATAGCGGCGCAGCAGATCACGGATACGGGCATCGTCGTCGACGACGAGGATTTTGTCTACGCGGTTGCTTGCAGTCACCATGGGTGGATTCCTCCGGCTGATTTGTAACACTTACATTCTGACCGCGTTTTGAAAAAAGCGGGTGTTTTTTGGGTCGGATTTGACGCTAAGTTACAAATTTTGCGTTACATCTGCATGGAGACTGTTCATGTTTACGGCAAAAACAGCGTGTTTTGATGACAGTTTCACTGTAATGGATGCAAATTTTTTCGTTTGAATTTTCGTTTTTGGTGTTGTTTCAATATTATGTGTTTTGTGCATTAAGTGTTTGCAAGCATGAAAAACGGCGCTCGAAGCGCCGTTGCTGTCATGCCTGGTTACGGCTTTATTGGGCTGTCCAGCCGCCGTCCATGTTCCAGGCTACGCCTCGCACATTGTTGGCTGCCGGCGAGCAGAAGAACACCGCCAGCTCGCCCAGCTCTTCGGGCGTGGTGAACTGCTGCGAAGGCTCTTTCTCGCCGAGCAGCTGCTTCTTGGCTTCTTCGTTGCTGATGCCTTGTTGCTGGGCGCGGGCATCCACCTGCTTTTGCACCAGCGGCGTCAGCACCCAGCCGGGGCAGATGGCGTTGCAGGTGACGCCGGTGGTGGCGTTTTCCAGCGCGGTCACCTTGGTCAGGCCGACGATGCCGTGCTTGGCTGCCACATAAGCCGACTTGCCAGCCGAGCCCACCAGGCCGTGGACCGAAGCCACATTGATGATGCGGCCCCAGTTGGACTTGAGCATGGCCGGCAGCGCCAGGCGGCTGGTGTGGAAGGCGCTCGACAGGTTGATGGCGATGATTGCGTCCCAACGGTCGACCGGGAAATCCTGCACGTTTGCCACGTGCTGGATGCCAGCGTTGTTGACCAGAATGTCCACCTGGCCAAATTCTTTGGCCGCGTACTCGAACATGGCCTCGATCTCGCTCGCCTTGCTCATGTCGGCGCCGTGGTAGCCCACGCGTGCGCCAGAGCTTCCCATGGCCGCTTGCACCTGGGCCTTGGGGCCTTCGGCATCGCCAAAACCGTTCAAGATGATGTTCGCTCCCTGGCGTGCCAGGGCCTGGGCAATCCCCAGGCCGATGCCGCTGGTGGATCCGGTGACCAGCGCGGTTTTACCTTTCAGCATTCGATATCTCCAGTTACTATCGGTTTATTCACACCGGCCATCCTAAACCAATCCAGCGGTGCCCCAGCACCGCAAGCCTGACCATGCTTGACCAACCTCGTTTGCACTATGTCCACTGCGCGGTAGCGGGCAATACCGACGAAGGCCGCCGCAACGGCACCCACCGCATGGCGTATTGGGAATGGAACCACACTGGCAACCCGCAGCATCCGCATGTCATTGTTTGTGTGCACGGGCTCACTCGCCAAGGCCGGGATTTTGATGCGCTGGCCCGCCAACTGGCGCCGCATGCGCGTGTGATTTGCCCCGATGTAGTAGGCCGTGGCTACAGCGATTGGCTGGACAACCCACAGGGCTACCAGGTGCCGTTGTATGTGGCCGACATGCTGGCCTTGCTGCAACAAGTGCACCAGACGGCGCCCATTGGCAGCCTCGATTGGGTGGGCACCAGCATGGGCGGCCTGATCGGCATTGGCTTGGCGGGCGAGAAAAGCATTCAATCCACCTTGCCCGTGCCGGTGCGGCGCCTGGTGCTCAACGATGTGGGCCCGGTGATCGAGCCGGCTTCGCTCGCCCGCATTGGCAGCTACGTGGGCAAAAACATGGTGTACGCCAGCGAGGCGCAGGCGGTCGAGGCGCTGTGGCAGCTGTCTACCGGCTTTGGCCCGCACACGCCAGAGGAATGGTTGGCTCTGTCGCGCCCCATGCTGCGGCCCGAAAGCGGCAGCAGCGTGCGCCTGCACTACGACCCGGCCATCGGCATCCCCATGCAGGCCATGACGCCGGAAATGGCCTTGGCTGGTGAGCAACTGCTCTGGCAGCTGTACGACAACATCACCGCCGATACTTTGGTGCTGCGCGGCGCAGAGTCGGACTTGCTTTCTGCACAAACTGCCCAATCTATGGCGCAGTGTGGGCCACAGGCCCATGTCGTCGAATTTGCCGGGGTGGGCCACGCGCCCACCCTCGTGTCCTTGGATCAAATAGCTGCGGTGCTGGCGTTTCTGTGCGGTGCGTAGCGCCTTCCCCGTGGGGAAGTGCGAGAGTGTGGTGACAACATGAGAAGTCTTACAGCAGTCGCTCAGCCCGCGCCCGGCGCGGAAAACTTGCCGGCAGAACCGGTATCGCCCCTGGTGGCCGCCACCGCCAATGCCTTGCCCGAGCAAGACAATGTGCTGGCCAAGGCGCGCTCCTTCGCGCTGCCGCTGATCGCCGACGAAACCCTCGATACCGGCGAAAACGCCTTGCAGCACGCCGATGCGGTGGCGGCCATCCTCAAACACATTGGCGGCTCAGAGGCCATGCAGGCGGCCGCCTACCTGGTACATGCCAGCGTGCAGCTGAACAAGCCGCGCGAGGTGATCGGCAAAGTCTTTGGTGAAAGCTACGCCTCGCTGGCGGTGGAAACCGTGGCGCTGATGAAAGTGCAGGCCCAGGCCCGCCAGGCCGATGCTGGCCACCTGGTGGACGACCCGGCCACGCAAACCGAGAACATCCGCAAAATGCTGCTGGCCTTCTCGCGCGATCTGCGCGTGGTGATGTTGCGCCTGACATCGCGCATGCAAACCCTGCGCTGGTACGCGGCCACCAAGGTGCCGGTTTCGCCCGCCATTGCCCGCGAAAGCCTGCAGGTATTTGCGCCGCTGGCCAACCGCCTGGGCATCTGGCAGATCAAGTGGGAGCTGGAAGACCTGGCCTTCCGCTTTCTGGAGCCTGACACTTATAAGAAGATTGCCAAGCTGCTGGACGAAACCCGCGTAGAGCGTGAGCTGTACATGGTGAGCCTGCGCGAAGGGCTTGAAGCCGATCTGCGCGCACACAGCATCAGCGCCACCGTGGCCGGGCGGCCCAAGCACATCTACAGCATCATCAAAAAGATGCGCGGCAAATCGCTCGACTTTGAGCAGCTGTTCGACATTCGCGCACTGCGCGTGGTGGTGCCTACCGTCAAAGACTGCTATGCGGCCTTGTCGCTGGTGCACGAAGCTTTCACGCCCATCGAGTCGGAGTTTGATGACTACATTGCCAAACCCAAACCCAACGGCTACCAATCGCTGCACACCGTGGTGCGCGACAACCATGGCAAAGCCATTGAAATCCAGATCCGTACCCAGGCCATGCACGACCACGCCGAAAACGGCGTGGCCGCGCACTGGGCCTATAAAGAAGCGGGCGCCAAAGGCTATGCCGGCGTATCGGCAAGCAGCGATTACGACGCCAAGATTGCCGTGCTGCGCCAACTGCTGGCCTGGCGCAAAGACATGGTGGGCCAGACGCAGGACAGCGGCCTGTTCGACGACCATATCTATGTGCTCACGCCCGATGCCGCTGTGATCGAGCTGGCGCAAGGCTCCACCCCGGTGGATTTTGCCTACGCCGTGCACACCGAGCTGGGCCACCGCTGCCGCGGCGCCAAGGTGGACGGCCAGATGGTGCCGCTCAACACGCCGCTGCAAAACGGCCAAACGGTGGAGGTGGTGGCCGTCAAAGAAGGCCGGCCCTCGCGCGATTGGCTCAATGCCGAGCTGGGCTACCTCGTCAGCTCACGCGCCAAGGCCAAGGTGCGCGCCTGGTTCAACGCCCAGATCACGCACGAAAACGTGAGCCGCGGCCGCGACCTGGTCGAAAAACTGCTGCAGCGCGAAGGCAAAACCTCGCTCAAGCACGACGACCTGGCCGAACAATTGGGCTTCAAAACCGCCGAAGCTCTGTTCGAAGTGGTGGGCAAGGACGAGCTCTCGCTGCGCGCCATTGAAAACATCTTGCGCCCGCCTGAGCCGCTGGCAGCGCAAGACGAGTTCTTATTGAACCGCCCGCGCAAAGCCAGCGAAGGCTCGGGCAAGGGCGGGGTGCTGGTGGTGGGCGTGGATTCGCTGATGACCCAGCTGGCCAAATGCTGCAAGCCTGCGCCGCCCGATGTGATTGGCGGCTTTGTCACCCGTGGCAAAGGCGTCAGCGTGCACCGCTGCGACTGCAGCAACTTCCGCGAAATGCGCGCCCGCAACCCCGAGCGCGTGATCGAGGTGGAATGGGGCATGGCCGGCCGCCAGCAAAAGGTGGAAGCGGTCTACCCGGTAGACATAGCCGTGGAAGCCCACGACCGCCAAGGTTTGCTGCGCGACATCTCGGAAGTCTTCGCCCGCGACAAAACCAATGTGATCGGCGTGCAGACCCAATCCGTCAAAGGCACGGCCTGGATGACCTTCACCGTGGAAATCTCCGACTCCGGCCGCCTCGCCAAGGTGATGGCCGCAGTGGCCACTGTGGCCGGCGTGCGCTCCACCCGCCGCAAATAAGGCTTGGGCCGCACCTGACAAACGGGTGCGGCCAGCAGGTTGCACAGGGGCGGCTGAGCCCGAAAGCGAGATTTTTTAGAAAAATATGCGAGTTTTCCAGAAGAGCGTTTTTTTCTGTCTATAATTCAAGTCTTCAACGACAGGCGCGTAGCTCAGCTGGTTAGAGCACCACCTTGACATGGTGGGGGTCGTTGGTTCGAGTCCAATCGCGCCTACCAAACATCGCAAGCAAAACCAGAGCTTGCAACAGAGAAGCCCGCTGCAAAGCGGGCTTTTTTGTTTGTTTCTTCCCGACCCGAAGCTCGAAATCACGCCATCAGGTGATGGGAGGCAGGTGCAAGGCCACGATGTCCTCACCGCTCATCCTGGGGTAGCGGGCCAGTACGGCGGGGTCGTGCCCCGGGATGATGTGTTCGGGCGACTCCGCATATCTCAGTAGCGTTTCATATCCGGTGAGCATGTCCGCAATGTTGTAGACAATCGGAAAGGGTGCGTCGTTCTGCATATTGTCGTAGTAGTGGCTAGCATCCGATGCAAGCACTACCCAGCCACGCGCAGTGTGTACGCGCACCGACTGCAGACCTTTGGTGTGGCCGCCAATGTGCAGTACCTGCAGTCCGGGCGCAATCTCCTCATTGCCGTGGCAGAAGTTCACGCGCTTGTCATACACGCCGCGCAGCACGTCCACAACATCTTCCACGGCATAGGCGTGGCGCAGCATGTCAAAGCGCATGTTGCAACCGCAGGCGTAATGCATTTCGCTTTCCTGCAGATGGATGCGCGCGTGCGGCAGGCGGCGAATGTTCCCCGCATGGTCGTAGTGCAGATGGGTGACGATGACATCGTTGATGTCCTGTGGAGCAAGCCCGAAGACGCTCAAAGCTTCAATCGGGCAGCGAAGGAATTTGCGACTGCGTGCACGCGCAGCGCCTTCGTTGAAGCCGGAATCGACCAGATAGTGTCGCTTGCCGTCGCGCAGCAACCAGACGAAGTAGTCCATGGGCATGGAGCCGTCGTGCGGATCGGGCGGTGTGATGAAGTTTTCATGGCGCTGCCGGTCGACGGTGGCGTAGCGCAGGGCAAAGATCTCGAATTGGGGAAGCTGCATCATCGTTGTGGCTCCATGCGGTTGAGTTCAGGCTGCAGGTAATCGAGGAAGCGCAAGGGGTTCTCGATCATCGGGAAATGCCCCAGATCTGGCATCGTCGCGTAGCGGGCACCGGGGATGAGCGCTGCGACCCGCTGCGAATCCTCCGGTTTGGCCGAGTAGTCATACGCACCGGTGAGAAGGCTGATTTCGAAGCGGGACGTATCGAGTCCCACAAGGTGCACGGGCGCATCGAAGTCTTCACTGTAGAAATGCAGATCCGCTTCATACACGCCGAACCCGCCCTGTGAATAGATCCACGCGGCTTCACGGCGCATGGCAAGTGGCGACTGCGGCGCAAGCAGTCCGCGCACATAGGCAGGGTTGTGTGCGGTCTGATTCACCTGCGGATGACACAACATGGGGCTGAGCCTGCCTGTGGCTTTCCATGGTGCTTCAAGAGCGATCACACCAGCAACATCTTCCGGGCTGCGTGCAGCGGTGTACAACACCATGGCAGCACCCATGGAGCATCCAAGAAGTACACAGGGAGCGCCAGCGAACTGGCGGATGACGGCTTGGCAGGTCTGCAGATAGTCATTGCGTCGGAGAGGTGACGCGCGCCAGGCGGTGTGGTGGACGGGGGGACTGCGCCCATGTCCCGGCATATCGAATGCGATCATCCGCCAGCGAGAGCGGAGTTGCGGGTTGGCCATCAGTGCATGGTACTGCCTAGCGTCAGCACCCGCGGTGTGCAGCATTAGGAGTGGCGGACCTTCTCCCGCTTCTTCTATGAATATGGTTGTTGGCGTGTCACGCAGTTGGAATTGCGCGTATTGGCCGCGTATGGCTGTGCGGTCGATATGGTGGCGTGGGGTATCTGGGTTCTCGCTTAACTTCCCATTCAACTCATCTATCCATTCCTTGTCGAGTTGACCACGCAGTATTTCGAAGAAGCGCTCTAACGGGTGCAGTGCTTGAGCAATGGCGAGAGAATCCCCCGTAACAGAAAAGTCGCTTATGAATCGCATTGCTGCGGTGAACGACTGGTAATTGGCCGCTGGGGCTTTCGCCAGAAATTGCTCCCAGCAAGCGCTGGGAGCATTTAGCACGATGCCCGACAGGGATGTGCAAGGTTCCGGCTGAAAGAGGGTGATCTGGTCTGAGGCTTTCGCATCATCATTCAACTGCAGAGCGATGCAGAAAGGTAGCCGCCGAGTGGCGACCTGGAATTCACTATCTTGATGCGCCCTTGCTACTGCGGCTAGAAGCCGCTCGCGAGTCTGGTTCACGTTCGTCTGTCTCCTGTTGTTGCTTGAGTACTGCCAGCGCTGTGCGCTCCGCGTTCACGATGTGATCACGTGCGGCGTTCTGGGCCCCTGCGGCATCACGCGCCTTGATGCACTCAAAGATGAGATCTATTTCCAAAAGGCTCTGAGGAAGCCGTGCTGGGCTGGAGAATGATGTTGCCCGAAGCAGATTGATGCGTGAGAGCAGGCCGGGGAGCATGTCGCTGATCAGTTCGTTGTCGCAACCTGAAAGCAGAACGTCGTAGAACTCTCGTTTGGCGGCGAGCAGCTCCGCCTGCTCACCGCGTGAAGCGTGTTCGTGTAATGCGCTTACCGTCAGGCGCAGGCGTTCGATGTCGGCATCGCTTGCGAGGCGGGCGAACTCATGCGCGGCAAATCCCTCAAGCAGCGCACGCAGGGCGTAGAGGTCTTTCGCTGCCTTTTCCGTGATGCGCACGACGGTGGGCCCACGATGTGGCTCAATAGTAATTAGGCGTTCTGCTTCCAGCGTGCGCAGTGCTTCTCTTAGCGTGGGGCGACTGATTCCAAGCTGATCGCATAAATCTTGCTCGCGTAATCTCTCCCCGCCTTTGATACGGCCCTGCATGATGCTGGTGCGCAGGAATTCTTCTACACGTGAGCGCAGCGTACTGGGCTTCTCGAAAATGGAGTCGGTGGGGCTTGGCATGAAAACCTCGGTCAATCGTCAACTAGCACACAAACGCCAGATGCTGGTTTTAATGCCAGCGCGCGTGGCGCGAACGTGTATCGGAAAACCGAAGATTATCTCGCTGAGCCGCATTGTCACATTCCAAGATAGGCTTCGCGCACCCGCTCATCGTTGAGTAGCAAACTACTTTCGCCGGAAAGCACCACGCGCCCAGATTGCAGTACATAGGCCTCCTGCGCGACGGACAGCGCCAGCCGCGTGTTTTGCTCTACGAGCAAAATTGTCAAGCCTGTGCGGTGGATATTGACCATGGCCTCATGCATTTCCTCCACCACCTTTGGTGCCAGGCCGTGGCTGGGCTCGTCAAGTAAAAGGAGGCGGGGGCGCAACATCAGCGCACGGCCAAAAGCAACCATCTGTTGCTCGCCGCCGGAGAGTGTGCCCGCAGCCTGATTGCGACGCTCGCGCAGTCGGGGAAACAGCGCGTAGACGCGTTCGCAGTCGTCGCTGAGTGCGGACTTCTGTTGCCTTCTTGTGTAACCGCCGAGCCAGAGGTTCTCCTCCACCGCCATGTCAGGAAAGACATGCCGTCCTTCCGGCACATGCGCAATACCCAGTGCGGGAACGCGGTGTGCGGGGAGTTTCAATATCTCTTCACCCGCAAAGCGGATGCTGCCGCTGGTTCTGCCGAGCAGTCCGGAGATGCTGCGCAGCAGCGTGCTCTTGCCCGCAGTGTTGGCACCTACCACGGCGACGAACCCGCCGTTGGGCACTTGTAGTGTCACATCCTCAAGCACGGGATTGCGGTCGTAGCGCGCCGTTAGTCCTTCAATGTTCAGCAGGGTCATGCGGGCATCTCCACGTGTTCCAGGGATTTTCCGAGATAGGCCTCGATGACCGCTGGGTCGGATGCAATCTCTGCAGGTGTTCCCTCTGCGATCTTCCGCCCAAACGACAACACCAGAATTCGGTTACACAGTCGCATAATGGCGCGCATGTGGTGCTCCACCACGATAAAGGTGATGTTGGATTCATTTCTCAGTTGGCGTATGAGATCAAGCAGCTCGTCCATCTCGCTTTCGTTGAGCGCCGCCATTACTTCGTCCAGCAGGAAAACTTTGGGCGCTGTGCACAGGGCGCGCGCCAGCTCCACACGCGCCTGCTCGGGGAACGAAAGATCGCCTGCCAGTTTGTTTTCGATGATGGAGAGACCGACGCGTGCGAGGTTTTGCCTGGCGAGTACTCTGGCCTGCGGTACATCGAGCCGCATCACGCCGCCCACGAGCACATTTTCCAGCACGGTCATTTCAGGGAACAGTGCCACGTTCTGGAAGGTTTTGGTCATTCCGCGCTGTGCAATTCGATGGGGTCGCCATCCAGCGATGGATTCACCTTCCAGTTGGATATTGCCCTGCGTAGGTTTGTAGAGTCCGACCAGTAGATTGAACAACGTGGTCTTGCCAGCGCCATTGGGTCCGATGAGTCCGAGAATGTCGCCGCGCTCCACGCTGAAGCTCACGTCATCTACCGCCTTGAGACCACCAAAATGTCGGCTGACGCCGCGCACACTGAGTATTTCTTCAGGCATGACGAAGTCCTCGCAGTGTGCCGCGAACGCGATTCCACAGAACAGACAGTCCGCGTGGTTCGATCAAGATGATGGCGATGAGAATCACGCCATAGGCCAGTTGCGACGCACCAGCTGTGCGTCCGGAAAGCCATTCATTGAAAAGCTCTTCGAGTGGAATCATCACCAGCGCGCCAATCAGTGGTCCGGCAACGGTTCCTACGCCACCGATGATGCAGACCAGTGCCACCTTCACCGAAATTCCGACCAGCGAGAACACCGTGTCGGGATCAAAGAAGAAGATGAATTGTGCGTAGAGCGTTCCGCAGGCGCCCATCAGTGCGGCGGAGATGACGGATGCCTCAATGCGTGTGCGTGCGGTGTTCACGCCGATTACTTCTGCCGCTTGCGGGTTGGCCTTTACAGCTCGCAAGCGATACCCGAGCCTTGAGTGACTGATGCGCCAGAAGATAAGTGATGCAATCACCGCAGCGCCAAGCATCAGGTAGTAGTACGGGACGCTGGATTTGAACTGCATTAGCGCCAGAGTGCCTTCTGAGAATGGAACGGAGATGCCTACAGGCCCGCCGGTGACAGATGCCCATGTATTACCGATGGCTCGCATCACTTCGCCGAAGGCCAGCGTTGCGAGTGCGAAGTAGTGTCCGCGCAGACGCATGGTGGGCAGCGAAAGCAACGCGCCCGCCATGGCAGCAACAAGCATGGCGGCGATCATGCCGATCCACGGCGAGATACCCCAGCGCATGAGCAGCAAGGTTGATGTGTATGCGCCAAGACCGAAGAACGCAGCGTGTCCGAGCGATATCTGGTTGGCGAGGCCACCAACGATATTCCATGCCTGTCCCATCGTTGCGAACAGGAATACAAGCGTGAGCACGCGAATTCCGTAGCCCTGATCTTGGAACATCCACGGAGCAACCAATGCTACTAACAGTGCGAGTAGCCACTTCAAAGTTTGATTGTTCATGAGACAGCCTTTTTCAGAAGCCCTTCAGGACGAAGGGCGAGCACCAGAATGAACACGGCGAATAGCACGAGGTTCTGGAGTTGCATGGGGAGAAAGAGTGAAGACAGTGATTGGATGACCCCTACTGCAACGCCGCCGACGACCGCACCCATCACACTACCCAGTCCCCCCAGAACAACGGCGGTGAACATCAGCACGCTGAACTGAGAGCCCACAGTGGGTGATGCAGTGAGATACGGCAAGATGATTCCGCCGCCCAGTGCGGTGAGTCCAACTCCCAGGCCAAATGCCATTTGATGAACGCGTTGCGTGGAAATGCCATACAGCTGCGCTGCCATTGGGTCTTGCGCGGTGGCCCGCACGGCCATTCCCCACCACGTTTTTTTGAGTACCCACCACAGCGCAAGTCCGCTCACGCTGGCAACACAAAACGCCAGGAGATAGGGCGCACTCACCAGTAAAGGGCCGATCGAGAACGCCGTCATCTGATAGGAAGTATGAACCGACCGAAACTCTGAGCCGAACAGCATGAGAGCGAGGTTTTCCATCACGATGAGCAGACCCACGGTCAGGAAGATCTGTGCCACTGCAGGCGCGTGGAGAATGCGGTTAATCAGAAACTTCTGTACCAAGACACCAAGCGCGAATGCGACCAGAAACGAGAGCAGCGCGCCTGCAAGCGGATCGAGTCCGAGCATCATCCACGCAAAGAAGGCAACGTACATGCCCACCATCAGAAATTCACCCTGCGCGAAGTTGACGATGGAGATTACGCCGAACACCAGTGTCAATCCAATAGAGATGACGGCATAGACGCCGCCTAGCAATATGCCGTCAATAAGGGCTTGTAGAAACTGCATTGTCTGTGTCTCGCTGCTGTCAGCCCATGTTGATGAGAGCTCCCTTGGCCAATTCTTTTGGCCAGACGGTCACCAGTTCGTTGTTCTGCCACTGCACCATCACAGGCTGTGCGAGCGTATTCAGTCCGCTGGCGTCAAACTGGACACCACCGCCAGACATGACACTTGCCCAACCGTTGTCAAAGCGAGTGCCACGCATGGCTTTCGTAACGTCCTCTGGTTTGTCGGATGCTGCTATCTGCAGTGCCTGCGCCAGCACGCCCAGGCATACCGCGTGCTCCAATGCTTCGTGAGGCATGAATGTGCCGAAGCGCTTGCGGTAGCGATCCGTGTACTCCGGTTTCTGGTCATAGTTGGCGGGCGCGATGGATAGCACACCTTGAGCATTTGCACCAAGTGCCTTGGCGAAATCTGGAATCACATAGCCCGCTGCGCCCCCCACCACAGGTACGGTCAGCTTTTGTTGTCGCATCACGCGGATGATGAGCAGGCTGTCGTTGAGGTAGGAAATTGGGAATACGAGCTGTGCATCTGAATTACGCAGTTTGCTGATGAGCGGGGTGACGTCGGTGATGCCCAATGGATATGCCTCATCGAGCACGACTTCCGCTCCCGCCTTCTTGGCTGCGTTGCGAACTCCAACGGCTTGCGAAGAGCCGTACGCAGTATCTTCGTAGAGGATGGCGACCTTCTTAATTTTGTCTGCTCCGGCGACGACAGCGGCTGCGTAATCGTATTGAGCCTGCCCCAGCACTGAGCCCTTGGATACCACCTGAAAGATGTTCTTGAAGTTGCGTTCGGTGAGTACATCGGAGAACGACATGGTCAGAAACGGTATGCCCCGGCGCTCGGTCACTTCTGATACGGCAAGCGTCAGCGACGAAGCGTATGCCCCAATGATGGCGGAGCACTTGTTATTCGTAATGAGTCGCTGTGCGACCGTTGCTGCAGTGGTTGGCTGCGATGTCGCATCTGCCACCACCAGCTTGATCTTGGCGCCGCCCATTGATGCAATGCCACCTGCCGCATTTACTTCGTCGGCTACCAGTTCGAGGCCCTGACGCGAGTTGATGCCGAACTGCGCATTTGCGCCGGAGAGTGGAAGGATGACCCCCACATTCACCTCGGCGGGCGCCGCAAGCAAATACCCGGGAAGCCCGAGTGTGGCAGTGCCCAATGCGCTACCTGTGGCCGCCATGAAGGCTCTGCGGCTGCGCAGGCTGGAGGTCAGTTGTTGCTGCATGTCTTGTCTCCTGTGTGTATGTTTTCTGATGCCGTTTAGGCCGGCAATGCAATTATTCTGTTTGTATTCTTGACTGTCAATAAGATTGTATGACAAACTTGCGGAAATCGATGCAGCGAATTCTCGCGGTATCGTCCGTTCGCAAGAGGCGAGCACCAATCAACCAAGGAGACCTTCATGGAAGACAAACAGAACCAGAACCCTGCACAGGAACTCTTCGATCAGGGATTGAAGTTGCGCAGGGAGGTACTTGGCACCGAATACGTAGATGGCTCATTGGCAAAGGCCAACGATTTCATGATGGCGTTCCAGCGCATCACGACGGAGTGGTGTTGGGGATACGCGTGGGGGCGTCCCGGCCTGGAAAAGAAAACGCGCAGCATGCTGAATTTGGCAATGCTTACGGCGCTGAATCGGCCTGCGGAAATCAAGTTGCATGTGAAAGGAGCGCTCAATAACGGCGTGACGGTCGAGGAAATCAAGGAAATTCTGTTGCATGCCACTGTGTACTGTGGCATCCCTGCGGGCCTAGATGCATTCAAGGTGGCCAATCAGGTGCTGGAAGAAGAAGGTGCGTTCAAGGAGAAGCGGGCATGAGTGCAACACGCGTTGGATTCATCGGCGTGGGCAGCATGGGCTGGCCCATGGCAAGTCGTCTGCTTCAGGCAGGTTGTACCCTCACGGTGTTTGATGCTTCGGAGGAGCAGGCGGAGCGCTTCGCAAAGGAAGTGGGCGGAGCTGCTGCAGCGGATTGCCGCAGCTTGGCACAGCAAAGCGACATCATCGTCACCATGCTGCCAACCAGTGCGATCGTTGAATCGGTATTGCAAGGTCCGCAGGGCGTGCTCGCGGGACTGCAACCTGGTAGCGTGATCGTTGAAATGAGTTCGGGCGTTCCTGCGTACACGCAGCGTCTGGCGCAATTGGTTGCGACAGCGGGTGGTGAATTGGTGGATGCTCCCGTGTCGGGTGGAGTGCCGCGTGCGCGTACCGGAGAGCTGGCCATTATGTTTGGCGGATCAGCCCAAACGCTGGAGCGCGTGCGACCGGTATTGCAGGCCATGGGTACATCCATTGCGCATACCGGCGATGTCGGCAGCGCGCATGCGATGAAGGCGCTGAACAATCTGGTCTCTGCTGGCGGATTCCTGATTGGCGTGGAAGCCATGATTCTCGGTCAGCAATTCGGCTTGGATCCCAACGTGATCGTCGATGTGCTGAATGCGTCCACAGGCATGAACAACTCCACGCAGAAGAAGTTCAAGCAGTTCGTTCTATCGCGCAGCTTCAACTCGGGATTCGGGTTGGACTTGATGGTCAAAGATCTGGGAATTGCTCTCAGCATGGGAACTGATTCGGGCACGCCGACACCGTTCGCCTCGCTGTGTCAGGAGATGTGGGCGTCTGCCGGTAAAGCCCTCGGCAGGGGACAGGATCACACCGCCGTGGCGCGCCTGTCCGAACTGCTTGCGGGTGTTGAATTGAAGCCCGGCCAGCAGCGCTGATCAAGCGCGCTGCTGCTTCAACTTCGACTCGGCAAACAATTCAACGCAGTCATTTCGCATCCACTTCGGAGAAAGTGGAGCGGAGTACTGTTGCCTGAAAACCGAAACTCAAGGAGACAAAGAAATGAAAAAGTATTGGCTGGCTGCAGCATGTCTCGCCATGTTGAATGGCGTGACACAGGCTCAGGATTTTCCAACGCGCCCGATCACGATGGTTGTGCCATATGCGCCTGGCGGGTCCACGGATGGTTTGGCGCGTATTGTCGCTACGGCCATGGGTAAGAGCCTAGGGCAATCCGTGGTCATCGAAAATATTGGCGGTGGAGGAACGATGATCGGCAACCAGCGCGTGCTGCGAGCGGCTCCTGATGGCTACACTATCAGCTTTGGCAACATGGGCTCGTTGGCTATAGCGCCATCGCTTTATCCCAAATCAAACTTCGATCCTCGCAAGGACATGGTTGCAGTGGGTCTGGTGGCGACAGTGCCCATGGTGCTGTCAGTGAGCAATGCTAGCGGTGTCAAGGACATGTCGGATATGCTCGCTAAGCTACGTGATAAATCGGAGCGTGTGAATTTCGGCAATGCCGGATCAGGATCTACTAGCCATATCGCTGCGGCTAATTTCCTACACGTGACCTCAACGGAAGGAGTGCAGATCCCCTACCGTGGCGCAGGCCCCGCCATCGCTGACCTGATGGCCGGTACGGTAGACGCCGTCATCGATCAGACTGTCACGATGATCTCGCTTCATCAAAGCGGCCGCGTACGTGCTCTGGCGGTAGCTAGCAAGACGCGCCTGGCGCAGATGCCAGATGTGCCTACGTTTGCAGAAGCGGGCGTTGCAGCATTCGACATGAGCGTATGGAATGGAATCGCAGCGCCAGCGGGCACCCCCGTACCCGTGGTCACACGGCTTGAGTCCGCATTGAACGCAGCGCTCAAGGACTCCGCAGTGCGTGAATCGCTGGACAAGTTAGCTGCGCAGGCACCTTCGGATTCTGAGCAGGGAAGCGCAGCATTCCAGACATTAATTGCTCGTGATGTTCCGAAATTTGCTGAACTGATCCGTGTTGCGAACGTGACGGTGAATTGAAGAGGAAAACTCAGGGTGGCGATTTGGTGAAGGCGGAGGCGACACCATGTCGTTCGATCCACCTCCTGAAACCATTTCGCCCCAGCCTTCTGATCCCATTTCTAAATGGAAGCACGCCGCGACTAAATATCAAGTCAACCGCAGCGGCCCTCAGTGTTCCTATGTCATATGCGATCACGGTGAACGCCTTGGCGCCTGGCCGTATCAGCACGCCCTTGCTCAAATCAGTGGCCCAGGAAGTGAATGATGCCGTGACGCGCGTTACAGCGCTGCGCCGCCTGGGAACGCCTGAGGAAGTCAGCGATGCCTGCCTGTTTCTGGCCTCCGACCAGTCTCGGTTTGTCACCGGCCAAGTGTTGGACGTGGCCGGTGGCTGGCTGATGACCTAAGCGGCTCTAAATAGGCGGCTAAGTAAGCGGCCCAACCCCAGCCCTCACTCATCCGGGCTGTACATGCGGCTGCTCCAACGCTCGTCCCATTGCTGCAGGCCTTGCAGCTCGCGGCGGTTGCGTTTGGTGGGGCGGCCATCTTTCAGGGTGGATGCGGGCTCGGGGGCCAGGCGGCGCTGTTCGCTGAGGCTGGCGCGCAAGGCAATGCTGGCTTCGGTTTCGGTGTACAGCAGTTGCGCGGCAGGCGCCGGGCCGCGGGTGCTGGCCACGGCGGCGATGGTGACCGTCTTGGGGATATTGCCTTGTTTGAGCTCTACCGTATCGCCGGCACGCACATCTTTGCTGGGCTTGGCGTTGGCTTGGTTGACCTTGACGTGGCCTTTGGCGATTGCTTCCACGGCGATGGCGCGGGTTTTGTAAAAGCGCGCGCACCACAGCCATTTGTCCAGGCGCATGGTGGCGGAGTCGGCGGTGTCAGTGGCGGTGCTGGGCATCAGTCAGTTCGGTGGATGCGGAGTGGGGGGATGCAAACTCTACCACTGCATCGAAGCCTTCGGTTTTGCCATTGCGCAAGCGGTTGCGCAGATGCAGCTGGGCGTTGGTGGCGGCACAGATGGAGCGGCAAATGGCCAGGCCCAGGCCCGAGCCGCCGTTGAGGTTGCTGGTGACAAAGGGCTCGGCCAGGCGCGCCTGGATTTGGGGCGAGACGCCGCTGCCCCAATCGCTGATGCGCAGGCTGCTGGCGCCGGCGTTTTGTTGCAGCACTACTTGCAGTGGCGCGCCTTCGGGGGAATGCTGGATGGCATTGTGCAAAAGGTTACGCACCAGCTCGCGCAGCATCCAGGGGTGGGAGGGTAGTTGGACTTCGTCGCTGTCCAGCTCGAACTGCAGGTTTTTCTCGGCGAGCAGCGGCGAGAGCTCAATCACCATGTCGCGCACGATGGCCGTGAGATCTACCGTTTGCAGTGGCTCGGATTGTTGCAGTTGCTCTACCTTGGCCAGCGACAGCATTTGGTTGGCGAGTTGGGTGGCGCGGTCGACCGTGCTGCTGATTTCTTGCAAAGCCTGGCGTGGCTCCACATCGCCACGCAGGGCCGATTGCACTTGCGCTTTGAGCACGGCCAAGGGCGTGCGCAGCTGGTGCGAGGCGTCGCGCACAAAGCGCTTTTGGTGCTGCAGCAAATGGGCCAGGCGAGCCATGACGCGGTTGGTGGAATCGACCAGCGGCAACACCTCCACCGGCGTTGCGATGGGGGCGTGCAGCGGCTGCAGGTCGTCGTCGCTGCGGTTGTTGAGCTGTTCGCTGAGCTGCAAGATGGGCATGGTGGCACGGCGCACCACAAACACCACCACGCAGGCGATGCAGACAAACAGCAGTGCCTGCTTGAGCAAGGTGGCCAGCAGAATCTCGCGGGCCAGCGATTCGCGAATCTGCAAGGTTTCTGCCACTTGCACAATCGCCATGCCTCGGCCATGCGGGCTGGCCACGGGTTGCAGCAACGCGGCTATGCGCACGGGCATGCCACGAAACTCGCCGTTGTAAAAATCGACCAGCGCGGCGTAAGGCGGCTGTTGCGCTATGCGGCCACGCCACAGCGGCAGCTCGCCGAAGCCGCCGATCAGCTCGCCCGCCATGGACGAGATGCGGTAGAACAGCCGCGATTGGTTGTCGGCCTCAAAGGCTTCCAGCGCGGAGTAGGGCACGGTAGATTCGACCACGGCCAGCTCGTCGTAGCCCTGCACCGTGAGTTGCTCGCCAATCACCTTGGCCGATGCCAGCAAGCTGCGGTCGTAAGCGGTGTTGAGAGATTGCAGCGATTGCTGGTAGAGGCTGCTGGTGTTGTAGACCATGAACACGACCACGGGCAGCAAGATGCCCAGCAACAGGTTGCGCCGGATGGAGCTGCTGCCCGCCAGGGCGATGTGGGTGCGTGGTGGAGGGCTGGACATGCGGCTGAAGCTGCGGCTGGAGCTGAAGATTCAAGCTGCCTGATCGCCGCTGGCGGCTTTGAGCAGGTAGCCCAGGCCGCGCAAGGTCATCAGCTGCATGCCAGTGGGCGCCAGTTTTTTGCGCAGTCGGTAGGCCACTACCTCGACGGCTTCCAGCTGTACATCGGGTTCATTGGCGAACACGGCGTGGAACAAGCGCTCTTTGGTGACGGCTTGGCCCAGCGGCTGGATCAGGGTTTTGAGAAAGGCGACTTCGCGCGGCGTCAGCTCCAAGATCGCGTCTTGCCAATAAAAGGCCTCGGCGCTTTTGTCGTAGCGCAGGCTGCCGGCCGACTGGCTGTTGGCTGCTGAGCTGCTTTCTGCACTGCTGGGCTGGGCGCGGCGTACCAAGGCGCGGATGCGGGCTTCTAGCTCGTCCAGGTCAAAAGGTTTGGCCAGGTAGTCGTCAGCGCCGGAGTTCAGGCCCAGCACGCGGTCGCCCACGGTGCCACGGGCGGTGAGGATCAGCGTGGGCGCGGCCAGCCCTTCGGCACGGGCCTGGGCAATGATTTCCAAGCCGTCGAGGTTGGGCAGGCTCAGGTCCAGCAACACTGCATCGGGCCGCAGCTGGCGCCAGGCGGGCAGGGCGGCGGCGCCGTCGGTGACAGGTGTGACTTCCATGCCCCGGCGGCGCAGCGTGCGCTGCAGCGTGGTTTGCATGGTGGCGTCGTCCTCGATCAAAAGCAGGTGCATGGACAGCAGTTTGCACGAAATTGAGCCCGCCTTGGCGGCCCGCTGTGGCTGGATTGTTGACAGTCGTCTTGGTGTTTCCCCTAGGAAATTGCGGCCCGGATGACAGCCATTTGACAGCTGGCTGCCCGATCATTCCACCATCAACAACACCGATTCACAGGAGACAAGCATGCGTCGTGACGAATTCCTCAAATCTCTGCTGGCTTTGGCTGCGGCCGGTTCCCCGCCGCTGAGCGCCCATGCGGCCGCCAACCTGAAGATGCTGCTGCCTGCCAACCCCGGTGGCGGCTGGGACACGACGGGCCGTGCCCTGGGCAAGGCTTTGCAAGATGCCGGCGTGGCTGGCTCGGTGACATACGACAACAAAGGGGGAGCGGCTGGTGCGATTGGCCTGGCTCAGTTCGTCAACGGCAGCAAGGGCGATGCCAATGCGCTGATGGTGATGGGCGCCGTCATGCTGGGCGGCATCATCACCGGCAAGCCGCCGGTGGACCTGAGCCAGGCCACGCCGCTGGCCCGCCTGACCAGCGAGTACAACGTGTTCGTGCTGCCCGCCAATTCGCCTTTCAAGACCATGGCCGAAGTGGTGGCCCAGCTCAAGAAGGACCCCGGTTCGGTGAAATGGGGCGGTGGCTCGCGTGGCTCTACCGAGCACATTGCTGCCGCCATGATTGCGAAGGCGGTGGGCGTGGACCCTGCCAAGATCAACTACGTGGCTTTCCGTGGGGGCGGCGAGGCGATTGCCGCCATCCTGGGTGGCAACGTGACCGTGGGCGGCAGCGGCTTCAGCGAGTTTGCCGAGTACATCACCACCGGCAAGATGAAGCCGATTGCCGTCACCTCGGCGCAGCGCCTGGAAGGCTCCAGTATCCCCACGCTCAAGGAGCAGGGCATTGATGTGGAAATCGGCAACTGGCGCGGCGTGTATGGCGCGCCCGGCATCAGCGCCGAGCAACGCAAGACGCTGATCGACATGCTGGACAAGGCCATGAAGAGCGCAAGCTGGGCCGAGTCGATGAAGAAGAACGACTGGACGGCCGCCTGGCTGGCTGGCGATGACTTCACCAAGTTTGTGGCTGACCAGTTTGCCAGTCTCAAAGACACCATGACCCGCGCCGGCATGGTCTCGTAAACACCGGAAAGTCCATGAAACCAAGAGCCTGGCGCTCTTGGCGACTTGTCAAAAACTAGCAGCTGGCGCTTGGCAGGCAAGCGCTCTGGTTGGGTGTTGCCAAAAATTGGCCAACACTGCACCGGCACCAGCAGCACAACAACATAAGCAAGGAGGCCTCACCATGAGCCAAAGGGCTGAATCGAGCGACGCAATTGCCACCGCCACCACGGCGCAGGCAGTGCTGCAGGGCGCCGAGCCTGTCGCATTTGAACATGCGCACCAACCGCGCACTTCGGCCCAATTGGCCGTGGGCATTGCGGTTTTGGTGGTGGCAGGGCTGTTGTCCTGGGGCGCCTTGCACATTCCTTCCCAAGCCGGTTACAGCGGTGTCGGGCCTGACTTTCTGCCTTGGCTTGCGGCCTGCGTGCTGGGCTTGTGCGGCCTATGGCTGTGCTGGGAAGCGCTGAGCGGCGGCTACCGCCACCTGGATGCACCCGATGGCGCGCAACACGGCGACTGGGGCGCGCTGGCCTGGGTGTGCGCAGGTTTGCTGGTGAACGCAGCGCTGATCACCACGCTGGGCTTCATCGTCAGCTGCACGGTTTGCTACGCGCTGGCTACCCAAGGCTTGCGCCGTGCCACGGGCCAAGCCCATGCAGGCAGCGCCAAGACCATCGTGATTGACCTGGTGACCGGCGTGCTGATTGCTGCGCCTGTGTTCTGGGTGTTCACCCAATTCCTGGCGATCAACTTGCCAGGCCTGACGGAAACGGGGTGGCTGTGATGGATATCTTCAACGCACTCATGCAAGGGTTTGCGACCGCGATCACGCCGGTCAACCTGCTCTGGGCTTTGGTTGGCTGCGCGCTGGGCACGGCGGTGGGCGTGTTGCCCGGCATCGGCCCGGCAGTGGCGGTGGCGATGTTGCTGCCGATCACGGCCAAGGTCGATGTCACGGCCTCGATGATCTTCTTCTCGGGCATCTACTACGGCGCCATGTATGGCGGCTCTACCACATCGATTTTGCTCAACACACCGGGCGAGACGGCCAGCATGGTCACCGCCATGGAAGGCAACAAAATGGCCAAGAGCGGCCGGGCTGGCGCAGCGCTGGCCACGGCGGCGATTGGCTCCTTCCTGGCAGGCACGATTGCCACGGTGGTGGTGACTTTGTTTGCGCCCTACGTGGCCGAGTTTGCCGTGAAACTGGGCCCGCCCGAGTACTTCATGCTGATGGTGCTGGCATTCACCACGGTGAGCGCGGTGCTCGGCAAGAGCAGCCTGCGCGGTATGACGGCGCTTTTCCTGGGCTTGGCCATTGGCTGCATCGGCATGGACCAGATCACCGGCACCGCCCGCTACACCATGGGCAAGCCTGAGTTGCTCGATGGCGTCGACATCGTGCTGGTGGCCGTGGGCCTGTTCGCAGTGGCCGAAGTGCTGTACTACGCACTCTACGAAGCCAAGACCCGCGACACGCAAAACAAGATGGGCCGCGTACACATGACCGGCCGTGACTGGAAGCGCTCTTGGCCCGCCTGGTTGCGTGGCACGCTGATCGGTACGCCGTTTGGCTGCATTCCCGCCGGCGGCACCGAGATCCCTACCTTCCTGAGCTACGCCACCGAGAAAAAGCTGGCCAAGGGCGAAGACAAGGCCGAGTTCGGCACCACAGGCGCCATTGAAGGCGTGGCCGGCCCCGAAGCCGCCAACAACGCCACGGTGACTGCGGCGCTCATCCCGCTGCTGACGCTGGGTATTCCCACCAGCAACACCACGGCGGTGCTGCTGGGCGCTTTCCAGAACTACGGCATCAACCCTGGCCCGCAACTGTTCACCAGCTCGGCCGCGTTGGTTTGGGCTTTGATTGCATCACTCTACATCGGCAACGTGATGCTGCTGGTGCTGAACCTGCCCATGGTCGGCATGTGGGTCAAGTTGCTGAAGATTCCCAAGCCCCAGCTGTACGCCGGTATTCTGATCTTCGCCACCGTGGGTGCCTACGGCATGCGCCAAAGCACGTTTGACCTGTACCTGCTGCTGGCCATTGGCGTGCTGGGTGTGGTGATGCGCCGCTTTGACTTCCCGACCGCGCCGGTGGTGGTGGGCATGATTCTGGGCCCCTTGGCCGAGGCGCAAATGCGCAACGCGGTCGCCATCGGCGAAGGCAGCTGGAGCATCTTCTGGCAGCGCCCCATGTCGCTGGCCCTGATTGTGGTGGTGCTGGCCGTGCTGATTGTGCCCCGCGTGCTGAAGTTCATGTCCACCAAAAAGGCTGCAGAACCAGCAGCCGCTTGATGGCGGGAGTGTACAGACGCAACAGAATCAAACGAGCGAGTTGTCTCTTTGGGCGCCCCGGGTGGGCGCCCGTTTTTTATCTTTGAAAGTGCTTCCTTCCAACCTGCTGCATTGCGCCTCTGTTCGATACACAGAACCCAGCTGAGACGGCGGTTTGCGGATGCGGTGGATCAGGCTTTCAAGAGAAATGCAGGAGAGGGATACACTCAGACGTCCGCTTTACCGCTTGCCTGCCATGGATGCTGTCTCAAGTGTATTTGGCTCAACGCTGTCGCCGCGCTCCACTCTGGGGGCTCTTGTAATAGGAGCGCTGATACTGAGCCTGGTTTTTGTCGTTGTCTTACTGATTCGCAGAAGCGTGCGCCATGTGGCAACGCATCTTTCGGACACTACGGCGCTGCAGTTTGTCAGTGAGTTTGCGCAGCTGCTGACTTGTGTATTTGGGTTTGTGCTCTACGCCCATCTGATACCAGAACTGCGCGCGCTCGGTACAGCGCTTCTGGCAGGTGTCAGCGTTGTCTCGGTCGTTGTGGGCATGGCGGCGCAAAGCACACTGGGTAACGTCATCGCGGGATTCTCGTTGGTGCTCTACAGGCAAATTCGGGTGGGCGACACGATCCAGATAAATTCTCCTTTGGGCGTGGTGACCGCCAAAGTGGAAGTGATTTCTCTGGGCTTCACGCAACTGGTCAACAGCGAAGGCCACGAATTGGTGGTGCCCAACAGTGTGATGATGGGCAATACGATCATCCGACTGAGCCGTGGTAACTGAATCGGTTGAGCGACTCGCGTGTGCAGTGCTGAGCGGGCCTCTGCCGCAGTTCTCTGAAAGCACTCCCCGGCTGTCTCTGATGAGAGGTTCCGTGGTGAAAGCCCAAACCAGCGGTCAGCGGAGGCCATGGGCTTTACTTCTTAACTCTTGAAAACCCGAGTTCGTCGCCTTTGCCGTGTCAGCAGGCGAGGGCGAAGCAACTTAACCTTCTGGGGGCGGAGTGGAGCCCGGTGCCTCTTGCACCATGGCTAACGGCTACTTGTTTCCCTGCCGATTCCTGCCATCAGCGATCCTGATTTCATCAATTTCATCGAAATCTTCGTTTTTTGTCGGAGGGTCGAAAATTCCCGCTATAATTTCAGCTTCGGCGCTGCGGAGAGGTGGCAGAGTGGTCGAATGTACCTGACTCGAAATCAGGCGTACGTGCAAACGTACCGAGGGTTCGAATCCCTCCCTCCTAGTTAAGAATTCATGAAATACGGGCCCATGTGGTCCGTTTTGCTTTTCTACCTTCCAGGTTACCCACTGTTGTGCTGTGGGTGGGGAGCTGATGGTGGGCCTACCGCGTAGCGTTGGAATCGTGCATATCCGGATATTTCCGTCTTTATGACGGGGTTGCTCCGATAGTTTGAGCGCTATCTTTCGGTCTACCTTCGTGGGCTTAGTTCAGTTTTATTGTTGAGCCAGACACGCTTTGCGCGCATCCTGCTCCTTGATCGCGTAGCAGTTACTACGCGTCCCCTTGACCTCTGCCATGCACTGGTTACGCTTGTCGCCATCCTTGATGTGATGACAGTACCCGTAGTCCCGCTTGACCACCGCCAGGCAGTACGCCCGTTTGTCCCCATCTTTGATCGCGTAGCAATCTGAGGATGCAGCCATGCCCTCCCCCATGGCCAATAGCGCGGCAGCACACGGGAGGGCCAGGAGGGTACCCCTCGCCATACCGGAGATTCGGGCTAGCCTCATATCCGGGTACCTGCTAGATCTGCTGTGCAATGCTTGCAGCGCACCGCATCCCGCTTGATCGTCTCGGCGCAGTAGGGGCATGCAATGGTGTCTGACTCATTGATGATGGCGGTTCCCCATGCCTCGACATAGCCCGCTGTCGAATGCGTCTTGTCCTTTTGTTCATAGCGCACATTGATGATGGCATTGCCGCCTAGTGCCAGCGTCTGCTCTCTCAGGCGTTGCGCGGCATCTTCTTGCGTGAACTTCTGCTCGAATGGCGTCCATCGCACCAGTTTGATGTGTACTTCCGATAGCGTGCGGTAGTGTCCATCTGGCGCCTTGGGTAGTATTTGGACGTCAATCGTTCGCGCACCGCTGGCGTTGGTAACGACAGCGCCGTCCGCCACCTCGGACCATCCCGCCTTTGCATAGTGTGCTCGGACGATGCGCTTAGCGATGAACGGGTAAATGAACACCCATGACACGCCACCCGTGAATACCGCAATGACTGCCGCAATCGCCGCTTGCAACCACATCTGTTTGTAGGCCAGATAGATGGGGCCGAGTAGCAGCATCCATAGCCATGTGGCTTCCCCGAATTCTTCAATGTGTCCGCTGGCTGGGTTACGAAATCTCATGCTGTTCCTTTTCTATATTGGGATCGGATTAGTTGATTGACCGGTGTTGTGACCCGGGTTCTTAGCTGTCGCTGTAAGTTACGGCGGCAGGTTTTATTGCCGCAGGTTGCCCGAGGGTATGACCGTCGGTCATGGCGTAGCTGCCCCAGTCCTGCATGAGTGCGTGGCGCTTTTCCAGCATGTCTCCGCGTCGATACGCGGCTTCCACCTTGCTCGCGACGGTGTGTGCGAGGGCCATCTCCGCGACCTCATTGGCGTACTGTGTTTTCTCTGCGCACCAGTCGCGGAACGTAGAGCGGAACCCATGCGGTACCGCATCCACATTCAGGCGGCGGAGGACTGCAGTTAGCGTCATGTTTGAGAGCGGTGCACCCGTCTCGGGATCGGCACTTGCCCGGTAGCCCGGGAACACATAGAGGCACGATGCAGGTACCACCTCACGTTGGTTCTTGAGGATCTCAATTGCTGCATCCGACAGGGGTACGCGGTGCTCCTTATGGGCTTTCATCCGCTCCGCTGGGATTGTCCATACGCGGTTGGCGATATCGATCTCATCCCACCTTGCTCCCCGCACTTCGCCTGACCGGGTTGCCGTCAGGATCAGGAACTGCAGGGCCAGCGCGCCATTGCCTTCTTGACTTCGCAACTGCACCATGAACGCCGGTAGATCGGCATAGGGCATGGCACGGTGGTGCACGGTCTTGGTGACCTTTGCTGGTGCCGGTAGTAGCTTGTCCAGGAGTCCCTTCCAGCGCGCCGGGTTGGCATCCTTGCGATAGCCCCGGGCCACTGCCCAGTCCAGTACCGATTCGATCCGGCCCCGCACCCGATTGGCTGTTTCCGTCTTGGTGGTCCACATGGGCTCGATCACCCGCAGCACCATCTCTACATCGACCGCTGCCACTGGCACCCTGCCCAGTACAGGATTGGCGTAGGTAGCGAGGGATGAACGCCACTGCGCCACATGCTTGACGTTCTTCCAGCCTTTCTCATGCGCGTCGATGTACTTGGTAGCGGCGTCTGCGAACGTGATGGCTCGCTGCATCTCCTGGGCCAGTTGGGTACGCAGGCGCTGTGCGTCGGCTACTGGATCGATACCGCGTGCCAGTTTGAGGCGAGCTTCGCGTGCCAGGTCCCTAGCTTGGGCGAGGGTGACCGAGGGATAGGACCCAAGGCCCAGGTCACGGCGGCGGCCGCCCACCTGGTAGCGCAGCAGCCAGCTACGCGATCCGTACATGGTGACGTTCAGCACCAGGCCGCGCACGCCTCCGACGTGTGTCGATCCCCTCCGCCAGATGTTGGCCACCTGCTGGGCTCCTAGTTCCTTAGCGGCCATACGTACCACCTCCGGATAGGGTGTTAGCAATCTCAATGGGCATGTCCTTCTTGTCCTTCTCGTGTGCTGTGATGGATAGATGGACAAAATTTTCAGCAGCGTTGGCAGAGGTAGGAAGGGGGTAGCCGCGGGCGTGCCGCGCCCTATGCGGACGATGGCACTGCAGGAGTTTTCTTGCGAGGATTCGGTACGAGGCCGAACAGGGATGCAGGGCGTGTGCCGCGGACTAGTCCAGCGTGTAGGGTTGGAACTTCCAGTCGTAGTTGAGGCGGCTGGGGTGTCTTGGATGGCCGCTGGCGGTGGGCTCGCCGAACATGCGCCACTGCGGCGAGTACTTTGCGACTCGGGCATGCAGCTCGTCTCGGGCCCTCAAGAAGTACGAGCGCAGCACCACAGTCTCACCCCACGCAGCCCATAGCGTTGGGGTCTCGTACTGCGCGATCAATTTCTCCATCTCATCGAGATTGCGCGCATAGGCTTCGGCATCAGCTCGGGTGGGTAGGGCGCTCCAGTCCGTGGCTCGCACGGGGTAGAGGTTGAGCATCACGAATCCATCGTATCCGTTGAGCGCGGCGACCTTCTGCACCCTGGCTACGGTGGGGTCTGATTTTTCCTGTGTTGCCGTGCTCGGGTTGAGGCCGATGGTGATCAATGGACGTGTGCCTGATGTGCCCAGGGTGTAGCGCCATTGGTCGTTTTGGTCTGCGTGATAGAGGTTGTACATGGGCTTTCTGGACATCCTTGAGTGCAAAATATACGAATTAGTGTTTATGTGAATTAGAGCATAACACCGAGAGTTGGAGGGGTGAAGACCCTAGCCCAGCACTTTGGAGAATTCGTACGAGACAAGCGACTTGAACTTGGATTGAGTCAAGTCGAGTTTGGTGAGAAGTGCGGCTTCTATCAGACATACCTCAGCCGTATTGAACGAGGTCAGGCGAACCCTACCTTGAATGCGATGGAGGTGATTGCAAACGGCCTTGGTATTTCAGTTTTCGAGATGTTTGAAGCGGTTGGGCTCGCTGTGAGCAATGCGCAAGTCAAGCCTTCCCGCAAGCGCATTTGAGCTAACCAGGGGCTGAAGGCATTTAGCTCGCTTTGAGCCTGTCAGGGTTTGGCTGTCACCGTTGGTGTATGCGGGATGGCTTGAACGCCTTAAGCTTTCGTCCTTCAATTGAGACACCCTAATCCCGCCCGGCTGCCCCGAGTTTCGGGTGGGTATGTTTCCGTTTTAGCCTGGTGCCATGCCCCTCCCTGGCTGGCTTCCAGCCATCCCATGGGCTGCGCCCGATACCCCTGCGCCCCGCCCGCCACGACGCCCCCGTAGGGGGCTGTCGGGCGGGGCGCGGGTATTGGCCATGGGATTGGAGTTGCTTCTCCGGGATGTGGGATTGGTTTGCCGATGCTGGGCGCCTGCTTCCTAGCTTCGGCATGCGACGTGGTACCGAGGTGAGTTTCGTGGGCGCTTGGACTATGGGGGTAGCGGCTAGTTTTTCTGTGCAGCGCTTCGGTACTTCTCCGTGCAACTTCGGCACTATCGCGGGTCGATTGCTCCTATGCTGTGGCCTTTGCTCTGAGCTTGTGTCTCTGTTGCTATCCATTAACATTCCTGCATGGTAGCTACCTATCCGGTAGACCCCGCCCCTGCCCGAGCCCCCCCCGCCCGCCCCTTTTAGGGGTGGAGGGCGGGAGGAGTTCGGGTCGTGGGTTTCGAGTGGGCTGCCATTGCTCGACCGACCATGCATCTGCGCTCGATACCCCTGCGCCCCGCCCGCCACGACGCCCCCGTAGGGGGACTGTCGGGCGGGGCGCGGGTATTGAGCATGGGATTGGAGTTGCTTCTCCGGGATGTGGGATTGGTTTGCCGATGCTGGGCGCCTGCTTCCTAGCTTCGGCATGCGACGTGGTACCCAGAGGAGATTCGTGAGTGCCTGGGCTATGGGGGTAGTGGCTGGATCTTTCGTGCCGCGCTTTGGTACCTCTCTGTACCACTTCGGGTATATCGCAGCCTGACGGATCGCCATTTCAGCTTCGATCTTGCAGGCCGGATCGTTCCCTCGACTGCGTAGCCTCCAGATCTGAACTGCAAGAGATGCATCTGCCTGGGCTGACACTTGACTCCCCCGACTCCCCCGACTCCCCCGACTCCCCGTCCCCCTCTCCCCCTTTAGGGGAGGGGGACTGGGGAGTGGGGGGCAATTCAGCGAGGCCGCCTCTCATAGGTTCTCGGATGGAGTCCATTAGGCCGCCTACGAGTGGGTTGCCGTTGCAGCGACACGTTACAGCGACATGCGTACCTTGCCCCCATCCCGGAGTAGCAGTCCAGTTGAGATGAGGGATTGAATTGCCTCGCGGACGTTCTTTGCGCGATGGTTACTGCCATAGCCCTCTGCCCCGCCCTCGTGCATATCCTTGAACGCTTGTGAAACAACCTTGCTAATAGTCTCCTCGGTCGCCTCCCCCGGATTCGGCTGCTCATTGCCATTCGGATCGAGTTGGCGGAGATGCTGACGAATTGCCTGCAGTGCTACATCCGTCCGCTCCTGGGTCTTGGGCTTGTGACCTGCGAATACCATGGCATCGTTCGCCTGCGTGTCGTCGGAGTCTTGCACATGCCGGATGACGATGGATTGGAGGGGCTCCGTCTCATGCGCCGGTTGAAACTCGATGGGTTCGATCCGAAACCAGCCCTTCGTATGGCTGCCGTCACGGCCCTTATCGAGGCGCCAGTAGCGCTCGTCGCCATTGCGGCCAACCTCGATGGACACATCAGGGTTCGCATGCAGGGCATAGGCTCCTCGCGCACCGCGGCGAGGATCGTTTCCCGAATGATGAACGAGCAAAACCGCGGCACCAGTCATCCTGGTCAGGCGCTGTACGTTAGCGATCATGCCTGCCATCGCTGAGTTGCTGTTTTCCTCCGCGGTCCCGGCAAGTGAGGCTGATAGGGTGTCAATCACAATGAACTTGGCCTGATGCTTCAAGGCCGTCACAGCCAATGCGTCGACATCTTCCGTGCTGGCAACGTTGCAGGCATCAAAGACGTAGCGAATGCCCTTTTGATGGAGGCCACCCCGGTCATGCTCAAGAGCTTGGACGCGTGCGCGCAGCCCCAGTTGGCCCTCCAATGCAACATAGATCACGTTGGTCTGGGTGACCGGGTGGCCAGCCCAGTCAGAGCCGCTGGCTACCGCCGCTATCATGTCGAGCAGCAATGCAGTCTTTCCCGCTTGAGACTCTCCCCACAAGATAATGACCTCCCCGCCGTGGAAGACATCACGCACTAGCCATTCGAGACGCGGCATGTGCTCAAAGTCTGCAGAGGTATGTGTTGGCAGCGTTCGCGACACATCGACTGGGGGTGGTAGCGTGGGGTCGGGCAGGCGCCGCTCTTGCTTGGCAGCGAGACCTACGTCATCCGGGCTGTCAATGGATGACGCGAGGACTTCAGGCTCCATACGGATGGTGTCTGCAACCACATCTGCCAGCCAGCCATGTGTCGGCTCCATATAGGCCATATGGATCACTGGAAATGGGGCAACCTCTTGCTCGTTTCCAAGGCGCTGCCAATGAACATGCGAGGTTTGGACCTGCGCTGTTCCGGAGATGGCTAATACGTCGCAGTTAGCCGTGATCCTGGTTTCGCCCGGCTCGGCCTCAGTTTGGTCGATCATTTCTGCCGCCATTGAGGGCGCGACCGTGTCGACTGGGTGGGTCGGGGACTTGTGGGCGGGCGCACGCTCATTTGCCTCTTCTTCTTCTTGGCGCATAGCGAGGATCTTCAAGGCAGCAGTCTGGAGGCGATCCATTTCCGGAGATTTTGGGATGTTGGAGTGGATATTCGAGGTAGTCATTTGAGGCGTCTCTGAATTGGTTCGGTAGGTGCGTGGCAGGGTACGAGGCATAGGCCCTGTCGCACGCACAGAAGACGGGGCGAAACCCGTCCTTTGATTGGGCTTACAGCTTGCGCGGACGCTTGATGGCAGAGGCCTTCTTGGCAAGAGAGCGATTGCGCTTGTGAGGCTGGCTCTTGGCCTTATTGATTGCGTCGAGGATCAAGAAGCGGGACTTCCAGGTGCGATCAGCAACCATGTCAACGCGGTCGTCAACGGTGGCGATTGCGTCCAGGACTTCACGCAACATGGCACCCATTTGCGCAATGGACTGCTGCTGCGTGGCGACGTGGCCCACCAGGAGTGCAAGGGCGATCTGGTCGGGATTGAGCTTACACTCAGATACAAATTCGTGCTGTCCGGAGACTTGAGAAAATTCGGCGGCGGCAGCGAAGTTGGTTGGATTGTGTTTCATAGGTAGTGACTCCGATAGGTAGACAGTAGTTTTGTGCGATCCCGAAACGATTCCGAGGCCACACTATCTAGACGGCGTTTGTGGAGCGCGCTACCTCTAGGGCATCTTGCTAAATCGAAACTATATGTAACTAACTGCTGACGCAATTTGGCCTATTCCGATGGCTGCGGATAGGGCGATGGGTAGGGGGTGTTCGTGAGCCTGGATGCATGCAGGAGCACGACTGCTGAGCGGTGATGATGGCTGCTTGACTAACTCGGGACGGTGGTACCGCAGGCGGACGTTAGGTTGAGGGATGCCGCTGTGCCAGCGTTGGGCTACGAGTGAATTGGTTCTGTTGGGAACTTGAGCTCTGCCAAGCTAGCGTTTACTACCTGGGCACGAAGTTTCTGATCGTTGTACACCTTCCAGTTCGTTGTGCGGTTTACCGCGACCCCTGCGCGTCTCATTCGTCTCCCCAGCCTACGCTAGTTGAGGACGGGATTGGTGCAACAACGCTCGCACAAAGAGATTTGCGCAGTAAATCCATTTGTTATCCTTGGTTTGCAATTTGACTGTTGGCAATTGTTAAATGCTCTGTGCGGTTTATTCTCAGGAGTTCTGCTAGATGCTTAAGTCTGTGGTATGGTAATCCCCCCGCAATTCCAGCGCGCTGAGAAGTAGAGACTCTCACAGGAGAATCTCTACCATGAAGAAATCACGT
>NZ_JBHZGV010000020.1:0-84553 GCF_043359985.1 Comamonas trifloxystrobinivorans | reverse complement strand
AACAGCCAACAGCCAACAGCCAACAGCCAACAGCCAACAGCCAACAGCCAACAGCCAACAGCCAACAGCCAACAGCCGAACAGCCGAACAGCCGAACAGCCAACATCCTCCGCTGCCAAGCTGGTGTTCAGGGGCGGTGGCTGGCGTGCCGGTCGCGGAAGTCGGTGGGTGATTCGCCAAAGCGTTGCAGAAAGCTGCGGCTGAAATGGCTGGCGCTGAGAAAGCCGCACTGGGTGGCGATTTGTTTGATGGGCAAGCCCTGCGACTGCGGCTGTTGCAAGGCGCTGTGGGCCAGTTGCAGGCGGCGTTCGCGCACGTAGTCGCTGTAGCTCACGCCGTGGCGGCGGAATAACTGGTGGATCCAGCTTTTGGAGATGCGCAGGGAGTCGACCAGGGTGTCGACGGATAAATCCGGATCGGCCAGCTTGCTGGTGATGAAGGCGTTGATGGCCACCCAGGCATCGACATGCGGGCGCTCGCCCTCGGCCGTGTCTTCTACCAGGTTGTGCGCGTAGATCGAGGCCAGCAAGGAGATCAGCGCTTCTTCGGCAAAGTAGGTGGCGGCGGTGCTCGACTGCTGTGGGTCGAAAAACACATGCGTCAGCAGGCGCTGCGCCATCTCAACCAAAGGCAGGTGCGCCGGGGCCAGCTTGGCGGTGAAGCGGCGCTGCTGCAGCGCGTGTGCGCCCAGCAAACGGGGCAGGGCGGCTTTGATGACGACGACTTGCAGATCGCTCAGGATCAGCGCTTCGGCAGGCAAGGCGGTGGTGCGGAAAATGATGTCGCCTTCGCTGAAAGGCAGGGCCACGCCGTTTTGCGTGATGACACCGCTGCCGCGCCGCGCAAAGGTGGCCAGAAACTCTGCCTGGGCCGGGTCAGCCAGCTCCTTGGGGTGGAACTGGGCGACGTAAGGATTGGCGTCGACCAGCACCACCACGCCGCCCGAGCGCAGCTTGCAGGCCTGGATGTGAAAGCGCGGCTCGGGGCTGAGCGCCTTGATGCCCGCAGGGATGAGCAGGCCGCCCAGCGTGTCGGCATAAGCATCCAGATCGGGCTCGTAGTACGGCCGCAGCTGGGGCGAAAAGCTCAGGTCGGAGGGGAGCGAGTCTTGCATCGTCGGTCAGAGTTCAGATGCTTTGACTGTAGCCAGAGCGGCCACCGCGCCACGGCGGGATTTTCCCTGGGCCAGCACTGCACTCCCAGGCAAGGGCTGTGCATTTTTGGGCAAGCTTTGTTGGCGACTATCTGCTCAGTTTCCGCGCTTCACGGAGTAGTGGGCGCTGAATGAGTGGAGCATTGGCTCATTCAGCAAGCTGTGTTTGCCAGTGAGGTAATCAAGTAGCGCGCTTCTTGCAGGCTGTTCAGGATGTTCCACCACCCTTTCAGCCAGCGCCTGCGGACGCAGCAAACGGCGGTGGTTTGGCTGCCGCAGAGCAGCCAAACTTCGTGCTCTGACTTGCGACAGCTGTTTGAGCGCAGCGCTTTGGCGCGGAGCGAGTTCTGTCGCACACCGCCGTTTGTTGTGGCCGCAGGTTGCCGCCATTGACCCGCTTGCGGGGCAGTGGGGGACGCTGGATGTAGGGCAGATTTTTCGCCTCCCTTTTTGGCTGGGCAAAAAGGGAGGTCGCCTGCCGGGGCGAGACCCGGCCAGCTGCCGCAAGCAAAGCCAAAAACGCTAGTTAGCAACCAGCCCGCACAGCGAGCCACAGCTCACAGCAGCTGGCTAGCCGCCCACCACCCTCAAGCATCCAACCGATAACTGGAAACGGCCAACCCGCCCATGAACGCTGCTTCGTGGTAACTCGCCACGGCGCGGTCGTTCTCGGCCGCGCCCACGGCCACCATCAGCGGCAGCAGATGCTCTTCGCGCGGGTGGGCCAGGCGGGCGGCGGGTGCGGCTTCCCAGTTCAGCAGGCGCTCGCTGCGCTCGGCCGGGCTGCTGCGCAGCATGGTGTCGGCCAGCCAGTCGTCAAAGGCTTTGGCGGGGGCGTGCGCCTGCGGGCCGAAGGCGCGCAGGTTGTGGTAGCTCAGGCCGCTGCCGATGATGAGCACGCCTTCGTCGCGCAAGGGGGCCAGCGCCCGGCCCAGTGCCAGGTGTTCGGCCGGGTCGAGCCCGCGGCGCAGCGACAGTTGCACCACCGGCACATTCGCCTCGGGGTAGATGGCGCGCATGGGCGAGAACATGCCGTGGTCGTAGCCGCGCTCCGGATCGCCATACGCGGGGATGCCGGCCTGGCCCAGCAACTGGCCCACGCGCTCGGCCAGCGCGGGCGAGCCGGGCGAGCGGTAGTGGATGTGGTAGGTCTCGGGCGGGAAGCCGCCGTAGTCGTAAATCATGCCGGGCTCGGCGGCCATTTGCACGGTGAACTCGGGCTCTTCCCAGTGGGCCGAGACCATCAAAATCGCCTGCGGCTGGCGGGCCAGTTGGCGCGGCATATCGGCCAGCGAGGCGGCCAGGTTGGCATAGGCCGGGGCGCTTTGCGGCATCCAGGGCCAGGGGCCGCCGCCGTGCGAGATGAAGTACACCGGCATGCGCTCGGTGTTGCTGACGGCGGGGGCAGAAACAATGGTGGACATAGAGAAGACTCCTTGGCCCTGAATGTAGTGCCTGCTTGGCAGGAAACCAAGGCACTAGAATGCATCAATCAGTTTCTTGAAAAGAAAGCATGGACCAGCTGACCAGCATGCAGATCTTTTGCCAGGTGGTGGACAGCGGCAGCTTTGCCCTGGCGGGCCAGCGCCTGGGTGTTTCCGCGCCCATGGTGAGCAAGCATGTGGCGCAGCTGGAAAAGCGCTTGGGCGCGCGCCTGCTCAACCGCAGCAGCCGCCACCTGAGCCTCACCGAAGCCGGCCAGCGCTGGTACGCGCAAAGCAGCCAGGCGCTGGAGCTGCTTGACGCCGCTGCGCAAGAGTTGGGCCAGCACAACCAGGCGCCGCGTGGCCAGCTCAAGATCAGCGCGCCGGTGTGGTGTGCCACGCCGCGCATGGCGCAGATCTTGGCCAACTACCGCGCTCGCTACCCCGAGGTGTTGGTGGATATCCATCTGGACAACCACAAGGTCGATCTGGCCACTGCCGGTTACGACATGGCTTTGCGGGCAGTGAACGAGCCCGCGCCGCACCTGATTGCGCGCCCGCTGTGCGAAGTGCCGTTTTACCTGGTGGCCACGCCCGCTTACTTGCGCAGTGCAGCTTATCCACAGCAACCGGCCGACCTGGCCGCCCACGCCGCCGTGGTGCCCAGCTACACCAACCTGGCACCTTTGCAGCTGACGCAAGCTGGCCGCAGCGCGCCCATGCACTTGTCGCCCGCGCTTTTGTCCGACGATTCCAACCTGAGCCTGCATGCCGTGCGCGCTGGCATGGGCATTGGTTTTCTGCCCGCCTGGTTGGTAGAAGACGATTTGGCCCAAGGCCAGTTGGAGCGCGTGCTGCCGCAGTGGAATGCCCTGACCGTGACCTTGTACGCGGTCTACACCAGCCGCCGTTATTTGGCCCCCAAGGTGCGGAGTTTTATTGATTGGCTGTCGGGGGAGTTGGGGCAGACTGCCAGCAAGGAATGGAAGCAATAGCTGCCTTGGGGTGGGCGGATTGGCGTTGGTGCAACTGCCCAACGGAAGTTGGGTAGTAGAAAAGGCGAGAACCTGTCAGGGCGTGAAGACCCAGGCCGAGCTACCCCGCCCGCCGAAAAGTCAGATTGATTCGCAGGCTCTCCAGCAAAGCATGCCGCACCGGGCTCACCCCATCCTTGACCGGCATCACCCCGTGAAAACGCATGCGGTCCACGCCGCCCCAGACCACCACGTCACCATGCTGCAACGGCAGCTTTTGTGTGGCGTTGGCGCGCTCGTGGCCGCCCCACAGAAAGACGGCGGGCAGGCCGAGCGAAACCGAGACGATGGGCTGGCTGGCATCGCCTTCGTCCTGGTGCAAGGTCAGGCGCGTGCCGACGCTGTAGCGGTTGATCAAACAGGCATTGGGCGCAAACGGCGGCAAGTGCGCGGCCTGCACGGCTTGCGCTGCCAGCTCGGCAAAGCTGGCTGGCATGGAGGGCCAAGGCTCGCCGCTGAGTGGATCGCGTGGCGTGTAACGGTAGCCCAGCCGGTCGCTGTACCAGCCCAGCTCGCCGCAGTTGCTCATCGCCACTTGCATGCTGCGGCCGCCGGGTGTCACCAGGTGGCGGAAAGGCGCTTGGCGTGTGATCTCAGCCACGCCGGCCAGCAGATCGGTTTGCCAGCGCAGCGCAAAGCCGCGCAGCACGCAGGCTTGCTCGCCAATCGCAATGTGTTCCCAAGCAGGTGTGCTCGGGTCTTCGGCGGCGGGGCTGAACAGGTCTTGCATGGCTCAGGCGCCGCTTGTGCGCAACCGCTGGCTGGCTTGCGCCTCCAAAGCCAGCAAGGCCTGTTTGCGCGCCAAGCCCCAGCGGTAGCCGGTGAGTGCGCCGCTTTTGCCGATCAGGCGGTGGCAAGGCACCAGCAGGGAGATTTCGTTGGCGCCGTTGGCGCTGGCCACGGCACGCACGGCCTTGGCTTGGCCCAGCTGGGTCGCCAACTCGCTGTAGCTGAGGGTGCTGCCGGCAGGAATGCGGCACAGCGCCTGCCAGACTTTTTGTTGGAAAGCCGTGCCCGCCAAAACCAGTGGCACGCGGTGTGCGGCGGCCGGGTCTTGCAAAGTGGCCAGTACCGCTTGTGCCAAGCCGGTCAGGCCAGCATCGTCTTGTACCAGCTCTGATTGCGGGTAGCAGCGCTGCAGCTCTGCTACCAAGGGCGCGGCTGCATCACCAAAATACAGCACGGCCAAAGGCGGTAATGCGCTGTTGTTGGCGGCTGGCGCATCGCTGCGCGTGGCCAGTAACACCCAACCCAGACTGCAAGTTACGCAGCTGTAATGAAGCTGGGCTGGCGGGCGCGCAGTTGGGGCTAAAAGCGTGATGGTTGGCAGAGGCATGGTGGTGTTGGCAGCGCAGCAAATGCAGCCGCCAACAGGCAATGTAGCGCAAGCGCAGCCTGCAACACCATGGGCTGTTCCATGTCAGACCAGCGCGGCTTCCTGGCGGATCACCGCGCCGTGGCTCAGGCCGTTTTGGGCTGCGGCCAGATCGCTGTCCACGCGGCTCAGGCTCAGCGCAAAAGCGCCTTCGCCGCGGCTGCCGAGTTGGTGTGCTGCCGTGCCACGGTCGGCGCTGGCGTCTGGTGTGGCTTGCTCCAATACCAGCTGCGTCGGGCCGAGTGTGATGGTGGCTGTTTGTGCTGCGGTGTCCACAGTGATGTTGGCATCCGGGCCGAGCAGCGCCAAATAACGTTGCACGCTTTGCGGCAGCTTGAACACGGCCACCGACAGGCTTTGCACACCGGCTGCGCCATTGCTGTGCTGGCGCACATCGCCCTCAGGTACACGCAGAGCGCGGGGTGTGATGTCGCCGCACAAAAACGGCAGGTCTTGCGTGTGCGGGCGGCCGGTTTGCCATTGCAGGCGTTCGCCGTCGGGGCGCAGGCGGCCGCCGTCCAGCGGGCCTTGTAGATCCAAACCGCGTGACTTGGCGGCGGCAATCACTTCTGCGGTGCTGGGTGGCAGCAAGGCAAAGTCGATGATGCCTTCGCCATGTTGCTGCAATTGTTGCCACCAGCGGTCGTCGGGCGCGGGTTGGCGCCAGGCGATCAGCTCAAAGTAAGCACCGTCGGCAAACACCACCAGCGCGTTGTGCGTGGGGCGGCCGGGGTGCGCGCCGCCGGGCGCCACGCTGAAGCCGAGGGCTTGGTAGTCGTTGATGGTCTGCTCAAGATCGTGCACTGCGATCACGATGTGGTCTAGCGTCAAAGACATGGTGTCTCTCCTGGTTCAGGCGGCTTGCAACTGGGGCTCGGCCAGCGAGTTGCGCAGCTGCAGTTCGGCACGGATGGTTTGCGGGTTGCGCAGCAGGTTGAGGATAGGGCAAGTGCGCTCTACGGCCGCAAACAGGGCATCGATATCGGCACGCGGTGCGGGCGAATCGATGTTCACGGTGTAGGCAATATCGTGTGGCCAGATGGGCGTGTTCTCGTGGCCGGGCTTGCCGGCGCGCGGGTCGATCACGCCGCTGACTTCCACGTCCAGGCTGGTCAGCGGCACTTGTTGTGCGGCGGCCTGGATCAGAAAAATATGCGTCACGCAGCTGCCGAGCACGCCCAGCTGCAGCTCGGGCGAGCTCGGGCCCAGGTTGTAGCCGGCAAAGCTGGGCGGGCTGTCGCTGATGACCTGGTGTTCGCGAATGCGGATGCGGCGGACGCCGCTGCGCCCTTCGGCGCTGACCTGGGCGCGCAGCGGGTTCGCTTGTGCAGTGCCTGCGTCAATCGCGGCATCGCGCGCCGCAACGGCGCTGCGTTTTTCTGCAAGGTAGTCGTTCAAGGTGGCAGTCATGCATGCTCTTTCAAAGCGCCGCATCGGCCAAAAAAGGATGCGGTCGGTGCTGGCGATTGTTGCCAGCTCATGCGCTGCTGTGAAGCGCAGAAAACGCATGTGCATATGCGTACTGCCGATATGCGGCGGCAGGCCCGATGGCGCTTGGCTTGCTCGGTTTTTGCATATCGATGTGCCAAAAAATACCTTCTCGTTTGCTGCGCGATCGATAGCATGAAAAGCCCTAATGGCAATGCGCACAGCAAAGGTGCGCTTTGCCGAAACAGGCATTTTTGCCGGTCCAGATTACGAGGGTTGAGCGTGGTGTTGAAAGCAAATAAATCAAAAAAATGGCTGCTGTGGAGTGCGGCGGTGCTGGCCTTGGGTGCGGCGCTGGCGGGTTGCTCCAAGGGCGATGCGGCGGCTGTGGCCAAGAACAGCAACGAGCCGGTGCAAGGCGGCAGCCTGGTGTACCTGGAGCAGCAGGCGCATACCAATCTGTATCCGCCCGCGGGCGGCTTTTACCCGAACGGCGGCGTACTCAACCAGATCACCGACAAGCTGACATACCAGGACCCGAAGACGCTGGAGATCCAGCCTTGGATCGCCGAGTCGTGGACGGTCAACGACACGGCCACCGAGTTCACTTTCAAGCTGCGCCCTGGTGTCACTTTCTCTGATGGCTCGGCGCTGGATGCGGCTGCTGTGGCCAAGAATTTCGACACCTTCGGTTTGGGCAACAAGGCGCTCAAATTGCCGGTCTCGGAAGTCATCAACAACTACGAGCGCAGCGAGGTGCTGGACCCGCTGACGGTGAAATTCTTCTTCAAACAACCGTCGCCGGGTTTCTTGCAAGGCACCTCGGTGATCGGTTCGGGCCTGGTGTCGGTGGCCACGCTGCAGCGCCCTTTTGAGGAGCTGGGCGATGCCACCAAGATCATCGGCTCCGGCCCGTTTGTGGTGACCAGCGAAACACTGGGCAAAGAGCTGGTGCTGAGCGTCCGCAAGGATTACAACTGGGGTCCGGCCAAGCTCGCGCACCAAGGGCGCGCGCGGCTCGACGAGATCAAGCTCATCGTCACGCCTGAGGACAGCGTGCGCATTGGTGCGTTGCTGTCGGGCCAGGCTGGCTATATCCGCCAGGTGCAGGCCTATGACGAAAAGCGGGTGGAGGAGCAGAAGTTCCAGATCTACGCACCGTCGACTCGCGGCGTGAACAACAGCATTGTTTTCCGCCCCGACAACGCGCTGGTCGCCGATGTGAACGTGCGCAAAGCCTTGCTGCACGCCACCAATGCGCAAGAGGTGGTGCAGACGCTGTTCTCGCACAACTATCCACAAGCTACGTCGGTGATTGCAGCGAGCGCGCTCGGCTACGTCAACCTGTCGAGCAAGCTGGGCTACGACCTGGAAAAAGCCAAGCAGTTGCTCGACGGCGCAGGCTGGCTGCCGGGCGCCAACGGCATTCGGCAAAAAGACGGCAAGGAGCTGGTGCTGTCGGCTTACGACTCGCTGCCGCAGCCGCAGAACAAAGAGACCTTGCAACTGGTGGCGCAGCAGTGGAGCAAGCTGGGCGTGAAGCTGAACGTGCTGAGCGGCGATGCCGGTGTGCGCGTGCTGGAGAACCTGGACCCGGAGAAAACCCCGGTCTCGCCCGGCATGGTGGGCCGCGCCGACCCGGACGTGATCAAAAGCAATTACTACCCGAGCAACCGCAACGTGCTGCTGCAAAAAGGCGGCGTAAGCCAAAAGGTGAAGGCGTTTGAAGACAAGCAGCTCAACGGCTTGCTCGAAGCCATTGCCGCCGAAACCGATGCGGCCAAACGCCTGCAACTGACGGCCGATGTGCAGAACTACCTGATTGACCAGGCCTACGTGATCCCGATCTTTGAAGAGCCGCAGGCCTTTGCCGGTGCGCCCTGGGTGCGCGAGGTGGGCTTTGAAGCGGTGGGCCGCCCCAGCTTCTACAGCACTTGGCTGGCCCAGCGCTGAGTGCTGGCGCTGAACAAGGAGCGATTCCATGACCCGATACTTGGCTAACCGCACCGGCCAGGCCCTGGTGGTGCTGTGGGCGGCGTTTACCGCGTCCTTCGTGCTGCTGCAGCTTTTGCCCGGCGACGCGATTCTGATCAAGTTTCTCAACCCCGATCTGGGCCTGGGCCCGCAAGAGGTGGCCGACATCCGCGCCGCCTATGGCACCGACCAGCCCGTGTGGCAGCAGTACTGGCATACCTTGAGCGGTTTTCTGAGCGGCAATTTCGGCTACTCGGTGCAAGCGGGCGTGCCGGTGAGCCAGGGGCTGGCCACCAATCTGCCGCCCACCTTGCGTCTCGCTGGTCTGGGCTTTGCCGTGGCCTTGTTGCTGGCCGTGGTGCTGGCGTTTTTGGCGCAGCTGGCCCCTTGGCGCTGGTTGCGCAATGGCTTACAGGCACTGCCTTCGGTGTTTGTGTCGGTGCCGGTGTTCTGGCTCGGGATCATGCTGATCCAGCTGGTGTCTTTCCGCCTGGGCTGGATTCCGGTGATCAACCCCGGGCCTTGGCAAGGCCTGGTGCTGCCGACGCTGACCTTGGCGATCCCGATTGCCGCGCCGCTGGCGCAGATTCTGCTGCGCAATATTGACGAAGTGCTGACCCAGCCTTTTGTGGCGGTGGCACGGGCCAAGGGCGCGGGCAAGGTGTGGGTGCTGAGCCAGCATGTGGCGCGCAACGCGGTGCTGCCCATGCTCACCATGGCCGGCGTGCTGTTTGGCGAGCTGCTGGCCGGCGCGGTGGTGACCGAAGCGGTGTTCGGCCTCAACGGCCTGGGCAGCCTGACGCAGCAAGCCGTGGGCAACCAGGACACCGCCGTGCTGCAAGCCGTGGTGGTGATCTCGGCCACCGCCTTTGTGCTTATCAACCTGACCGTCGATCTTTTGTACCCGCTGTTCGATCCGCGTCTGCGCACGCGCTTGGGAGTTTGACATGACAGCCTCTACCTCTTCTGCAGCCAGCCTGGGCGATTTGTTGGGCGCGGGCCGAAGCGCGCCTACTGCCGCACCAGCTGCTGCTCCGGTGACGATTCCAGTGTCTGTTTCGGTTGCCAAGCCAACAGCATTTTTCTCCCGCACGCTCAGCAAATGGCGTGCTGCGCCACTGGGCCTGTGGCTGGCTTGGGGCGTGTTGCTGCTGGTGGCTTTGTGGGCGCTGGCGCCGGGCCTGTTCACCAGCTACAACCCTTTGCAAGGCACAGCCGGCCAGCAGTTGCAGGCGCCCAGCGCCGCACACTGGCTGGGTACCGACGCCTTGGGTCGCGACAGCTATGCGCGTCTGGTGTATGGCGCTGTGCACTCGCTGACCGGCGCGTTTGTGGCCGTGGCCGTGGGCCTGGTGCTAGGCACGTTTTTGGGCCTGGTGGCCGGCGCTGCCGGTGGCTGGGTGGAAGACGTGGTGATGCGCATTGTTGATGTGCTGCTGTCTGTGCCATCGCTGCTGCTGTCGCTGTCGATCATCATCATCCTGGGCTTTGGCACGGTGAACGCGGCGCTGGCTGTGGGCCTGGTGTCGGTAGCCAGCTTTGCGCGCCTGGTGCGCTCCGAGGTGGTGCGGGTGCGCCGCTCTGAATATGTGGAAGCCGCGCTGGGCAGCGGCGGCCGCTTTGCTGCCGTGCTGTGGCGCCATGTGTTGCCTAACTCGCTGACCTCGGTGATCGCCTTGTCAGCGCTGCAGTTCGGCTCGGCCATTCTGGCCATCTCCACGCTGGGCTTTCTGGGCTACGGCGCGCCGCCACCCACGCCGGAATGGGGCTTGTTGATTGCCGAAGGGCGCAACTACATCTCGACCGCCTGGTGGCTGACGGCTGTGCCCGGCCTGGTGGTGGCAGCGGTGGTGCTGTCGGCCAACCACATCAGCGCTGCGCTGGCCAAGGGGCGAGCATGAGCGAGCCATCAACCCCGGTTCTGGCCGTCGAGCAGCTCTCGATCGGCTACCACGATGGCGCGGCCGAGCAGCGCATTGTGCACGATGTGTCGTTCTCGATCGGTGCTGGCGAAGTGCTGGCGCTGGTGGGTGAATCCGGCTCGGGCAAGACGACGACGGCGCAGTCCATCATCGGTTTGCTGGCCGATAACGGCCGCGTGCAAGCGGGCAGCATCCGCCTCCACGGCACCGATGTGGCGGGCTGGTCGCCCAAGCAGTTTGACGCAGTGCGCGGCAAGGTGGTGAGCCTGATTCCACAAGACCCGACGAGTTCGCTCAACCCGGTGCGCACCGTGGGCGAGCAGGTGGGCGAGATTCTGCAGTTGCACCGCTATGGCGACAAAAAAGCCATTGCCCAAAAGGTGTTGGAGCTGCTGGAGAAAGTGGGCCTGTCGCAGCCCGAGCTGCGTGCACGCCAGTACCCGCACGAGCTGTCTGGCGGCATGAAACAGCGCGTGCTGATTGCGATTGCCATTGCACTGCAGCCCGCGCTGATCATTGCTGACGAACCCACCAGCGCCTTGGACGTAACGGTGCAACGCCGCATTCTCGATCTGATCGACGATCTGCGGCGCGAGTTCGGCACCGCCGTGCTGCTGGTAACGCACGACCTGGGCGTGGCCGCCGACCGCGCCAACCGCCTGGTGGTTTTGCAAAGCGGACGCATCCAGGAGCAGGGCGCCACCGCCGATGTTTTGCGCAACCCGCAAAGCAGCTATACACGCAAGCTGCTGGCCGATGCGCCTTCGCTGAGCGCAGCTGCTGCGCGGCCCGTGCGCGCAACCGATGCAGAGCCGGCCATCGTCGTGCAAGACCTGGTGCACGATTTCCCAGTGGCTGGCAGCAAGCAGAATTTCCGCGCGGTAGATGGCGTTTCCTTCCGCGTGCCGCGTGGCAGCACGCATGCGATTGTGGGCGAATCGGGCTCGGGCAAGACCACCACGATCCGCGATGTGGTGGGTTTTCGCCAACCCACATCGGGCCGCATCGAGATCGAAGGCGTGGACGTGACAGGCTTGCGCGGCGAGGCTTTGCGCCAGTTCCGCAAGACCGTGCAACTGGTCTACCAAAACCCTTTCAGCTCGCTCGATCCGCGCCAAAGCATTTACCAGATCATCGAAGAGCCCTTGCTCAATTTTGAGCCGCTGGCACCGGCCGAGCGCGAGCGCCGCGTGCGCGACATGCTGGAGCGCGTGGGCCTGCCGCCTGCGGTGCTGACGCGCCGCCCGCGTGCGCTCTCGGGCGGGCAGCGTCAGCGCGTGGCCATTGCGCGCGCGCTGATCTTGCAGCCGCGGGTGCTGGTGTTGGACGAAGCCGTCTCCGCACTCGACGTGACGGTGCAAGCGCAGATTCTGACGCTGCTCGATTCGCTGCAGCGCGAGCTGAACCTGACCTATCTCTTTATCTCGCACGACCTCGCCGTGGTGCGCCAGATTGCTGACACCGTCTCGGTGCTGCAAGGCGGCCGCCAGGTGGACGCCGGGCCGGTGGCCGAGGTTTTCTCGCGCCCCGCCAGCGCCTACACCCGCGAGTTGATCGCCGCCATTCCTGGAAAGAAACATGTTTATGAGCCACAGCAACCCACTCTCTCAGCCGAACCCGTCAGCGCCTAAGCGCCTGGGCTTTTTCAGCCGCCTGCTTGACCAGGCCAGCGCTGCCGAGCGCTACCGCCTGGTCACCGAGCAGATCGTCCACGCCGAGGCCCAGGGCTTTGATTCGGCCTGGGTGGCGCAGCACCATTTCCACGAGGCCGAAGGCGGCCTGCCATCGCCGCTGGTGTTTCTCAGCCATGTGGCAGCGCGCACGCAGCGCATTCGCCTGGGCACGGGCATCGTCACCTTGCCGATGGAGAACGCCATCCGCGTGGCCGAAGACGCGGTGGTGCTGGACCTGTTGTCTGGCGGCCGCCTGGAGTTTGGTGTGGGTACCGGCGGCACGCCTGAATCCTTCACCGCCTTTGGCCTGAACAGCGCCGAGCGCGGCACCGTGTATGCGCAAAACCTGGCCGTGCTGCGCAATGCCTGGGCCGGCCAGCCCTTGCCGGGCGGCGACCGTTTGTACCCCGCCGGGCCGCAGTTGCTGCAGCGCGTGTGGCAAGCCACCTTCTCCGCTGCAGGCGCCGAGCGTGCCGGGCTGGCGGGCGATGGGCTGATGCTCTCGCGCACCCAGCCGCGCACGGCCGAGGCGCCCAATGCCAGCCTGGCGGATATTCAGAACCCGGTGATCGACGCCTATCTGGCTGCTCTGCCCGCTGGCAGCACGCCGCGCATCATGGGCTCGCGCACGCTGTTTGTGGCAGAAGACCGGCAACGCGCGCTGCGCTTGGCCGATGCCGGTTTGCGCCGTGGCGTGGCGCGTTTGGCAGCCATGGTGCAGCCCGGCCAGCCTGCGCGCCTGGGGCCGGATGCGCCGCTGGAGCAGCTGATTGCCGCGTACGACGTGCATGTGGGCACGCCCGACGATGTGATCGCTTCGCTGCGTGCCGACACGGCGCTGGCCCGCACCACGGACATTGTTTTCCAGGTGCACTCGGTCGATCCGCCGCATGCGGACATTTTGCGTTCCATCTCGCTGACCGCGCAGTACGTGGCGCCGGCTTTGGGGTGGGCACGCCAGCCGAGCGCTGCGCCGCGCCAAGCTTTGCTCCAACCACAGCCCGCCGATGCGCTGGCCTGAATGATTTGACTTTCTTGATTTGCTGAATTTGGGGAGAAATAGCCAACATGAGCACTTCTGCATGGAATCCGTCCGCCACACCGGACGTGATTGATCTGCTGGCCGGCATTGCATCGGGCAGCCACCTCGACGCCGTACGGCGCCACCGCCTGCAAGCCCGCGAGCAAGCGCAGCAAAGCTACTTGGCGTTGTTTGCGCCACGCGAGCCGGTGGCGGGTTCGGTAACGCTGGCCGAACGTTTGTCAGTTGCCGCGTTCGTGGCCGGCCTGCACCAGCAGCAGCCTACGCAGCGCTTTTACCACGATGCCTTGGCCAGCCAGGGCGCAGATGCGCTGTTGCAAGCGATTGACGCCGAAGTGGCACGCGGCACCACCCAAGGCCCATACGGTCACTACCCGCAAGGCCCGCTGAGCGCGGAGAACCAAGACGGCCTGGGTTACAGCGTGGGCGCGGTGGCGCGGGCCATTCTGGGCGAGCGCCTGGCAGCCGGTTTGGCGCACGCACATTTGCTGGTTTTCCACCCGCGCGATGCCAAGGCCGCTGCGCTGCAAGCCTTGCTGGATGCGGGCTGGAGCACGACGGACATCGTCATCCTGTCGCAACTGGTAGCTTTTCTGGCGTTCCAGATTCGTGTCGTTGCCGGCCTGCGCGTGCTGCAAGCCCATCCCGCCAACCCAACTGCAGCCGATGCATCTGCTGCAGCGGAGATCACCGCATGAGCGAACACAGCCTTCACTACCCCGACAATGCCGAACCCGCAGTCTTTACCCAAGCCCAGCTCGACTGGCTGCCTTGGATTGAGCCTTTGCCTGAGGCTGAGTTGACGCAGCGCCATTTCGATGGACTGGTCGATGCGGCGCGTGCCAAATCGCCGTACTTTCGCCTGCTGGCCCGTGATCCGGACACCTTGGGCGCACGCACCCGCACCGACAAAGACATTTTCTACAACCCCGCTGGCGGCTTGCCGCGTGCCGAGCGTGAGCTGGCGGCCGCTGCTACGTCGCGCCTCAACGGCTGCATCTACTGCGCCTCGGTCCATGCGCGCTTTGCCTCGCACTTCTCCAAACGCGAGGCCGATGTGCAAAAGCTGCTGGACGAAGGCGTGGGCGCCGATCTCGGCGAGCGCTGGAACGCCGTCGTCGCCGCATCGGTAGCGCTGACCGAAACCCCGCTCGCACTGGAGGGCGCGCACATCGACCGCCTGCGCAACGCCGGCCTCGACGACTACGCCATCGCCGACGCCCTGCAAGGCGCCGCCTTCTTCAACTGGGCCAACCGTTTGATGCTGTCGCTGGGCGAGCCGGCGCTGGAGGTTGCTGGCGCATAAGTGCTGGCTGTAGCCGCCAAAGCAAAAACCGCAGTGCTGTTGCCAACACTGCGGTTTTGTTCGTTTGGTGGTCGTAGTGGGACTTGAACCTACGACATCAGCATTATGAATGCTGCGCTCTAACCAACTGAGCTATACGACCAGGAGCGCAGATTGTAGAGGGAATTGGGGGCGGGTGGCGCGAAATTTTGGGTTTTTCGCTGCTGGCTTTCCTGAGTTTCGCGGGAAGGCGCCCATAGAAAAACCGCAGTGCTGTTGCCAACACTGCGGTTTTGTTTGTCTGGTGGTCGTAGTGGGACTTGAACCTACGACATCAGCATTATGAATGCTGCGCTCTAACCAACTGAGCTATACGACCGGCAGACCGCCATTATATACCGAAAAAATTGCTTGCCCCAAGATGTGCGAATTTTTTGTTGCTGCTCTGGTGCCAAGCACAGCGCGAACAAATTCGTCAATCACCTCAAACCCCAGTGTGTGTATAGACGGTATTACAAATAGAAAACTTTGTTGACATTGCGTGGCAGTTTGCGAATAGTGGCGCCTGAATTTTTGGGTTTATTGGTTCAGGAGAGACAGGTGACAGATAACAAGCTTACAAGCACAGCAGCAGCACCAGCGGTGGGCCACAAGCCCGGAAACTGGTCGCGCAGGCAGGCCATCGCGGCCATGGGGGCTTTGGCAACCGGAGCGCCGTGGATTGCGCGCGCCCAGTCGGGCCCCATTCGTGTGGCGGTCACGGTGGCGCACAGCGGCGTGGAAAAGCCCAACGGACAAGGTTTGTTCCAGGGGGCGCAGGCTTGCTTCAACGCCATCAACAAGGCAGGTGGCATGCATGGCCGCCAGGTGGAGTTGGTGCTGGCCGATGACGAGTTCAACCCCAACAAGGCCAAGGAGAATGCGCTCAAGTTCGCCTCGGATGCCGGTGTGGTGGCCTTGCTGAACCCGCAGGGCACGCGCCAGACGACCGAGGTGATGAATGCGGTGCGGCAACTGCCCATCATTGGCCCCAATACGGGTGCCACAGCTTTGCACAAGCGCGGCGCCGGCAACGTGTTCTGGGTGCGCACCAATTACGACGTGGAAGTGGAGCGCCTGGTGCGCTTTGCCGATACGCTGAACCTGAAGAAGATTGCGCTGGTGTACCCGAATGACCCGTTCGGCCAGTCGGTGCTCGATGGCTTTAACGCCGCTTTGGCGCGCCGCAATATCGAGGCCGTGGGCGTAGCCAGCACGCCGGGCACGGCCAGCCTGGATGTGGAGCCGGCCGCGCAGGCGCTGGCCAAGATGCCGGCGCAGGTGCTGATCATGAGCCTGGTGGGCACATTGCCCAAGTTCCACGAGGCCTACCGCGCCGCCGGTGGTACGGCGATTTCGTTTGCCCTGTCGCTGGGTGGCAGTGCGCCCAACCTGGCGGCCATGGCCAAGCAGCCGGAGCGGCCGATTTTCTCGGTGATCGTGCCGGCGCCGAATGCCGAGCGCTTTGAGCTGGCGCGCCGCTACCGCGCCGATATGCGTGCTTCGGAGTTCACCGGCGAATCGCTGGTCAGCCTGGAGGGCTACGCCAATGCGCGTGTGCTGGCCGAAGGCATGCGCCGCGCCGGCCCCAAGCTCGACCGCGACAGCGTGACCGCAGGCCTCGAGAGCATGAGCGATTTCGACCTGGGTGGCTTGCGCATCCGCTACGGCAAGGAGGCGCGCGAGGGCAATACCTATACCGACATCATTACCGTCGCGCAGAACGGGCAGATCATCAGCTGATGGTGGGAGAGCAGGAGAAGCAGAAAAACGCCGCAAATGCGGCGTTTTTTCTGGGTTCTTCTCCGACTCCGGATGCACAAGGGTGGCGACGAAGCCAGTTGCAATGCCTGTGTTGAGAGTCTTCGTTTTGGGCTGGTGATATGACCGCTTATGCTTTGTTGCGCGGGCTTGCCGTACCCGGGTACTGCCTGCGCCCGGATGGCCGGCCCCGCGCGGCGTCGCGCCTAAGCGGTCATCTCACCATTGCGGCGAACTGTTCCAGCGCCCGCTTCGCTGCAAAGCGAAGCTGCTTGCAAACCGTTCGATTGCGGTTTGCTCTTTCACGGTAATCCGAGAATATGCAGCGGGCGGCAGTGCAGCCGATCAGCTGTTGCTGAACTTGGCTTCGCGCTTGTTGACGAAGGCGTCCATGCCTTCCTTTTGGTCGTTGGTGGCGAAGAGCGCGTGGAACAGGCGGCGCTCGAACATGACGCCGTCGTTCAGGCTGCCTTCAAAGGCGCGGTTGACCGATTCCTTGGCGGCCATGACCGCCAGTTGCGAGAAGCCGCTGATGATGATGGCGGCGCCCAGGGCTTCTTCCATCAGCTTGTCCAGCGGCACCACGCGGCTCACCAGGCTGGCGCGCTCGGCTTCTTCGGCGTTCATCATGCGGCCGGTGAGGGCCATGTCCATGGCCTTGGCCTTGCCCACGGCGCGGGGCAGGCGCTGCGTGCCGCCGGCGCCAGGGATCACGCCCAGCTTGATTTCGGGTTGGCCAAAGCGGGCGTTGTCGGCGGCGATGATGAAATCGCACATCATGGCCAGCTCGCAACCGCCGCCCAGGGCGTAGCCGGAGACGGCTGCGATCACGGGCTTGCGGATGGTGCGGATGGTTTCCCAGTTGCGGGTGATGTAGTCGCCGCCATAGGCATCGGCAAAGCTGTACTTGGCCATGGCACCGATGTCGGCGCCGGCGGCAAAGGCTTTTTCGCTGCCGGTGATGATCATGCAGCCGATCTTGGCATCGGCGTCAAATTTCTTCAGTGCATCGCCCAGCTCGTTCATCAGCTGGTCGTTGAGCGCGTTCAGTGCCTTGGGGCGGTTCAGCGTGATGATGCCGACCTTTTCTGCTTCCACGCGCACTTCGATCATTTCGTAGGCCACGGTCTATCTCCTTGGGGTGTTGGCGCCAGCGGCCGGCTGGCGCATGTTGCTTGCTCAGGCATCCTACACCAAGCGGGCTGCTGCGGTGCGGCAGCTGGCGGAAAATGGCGCGCTGGGATACCTGAGGAAAACGGCCAAACGGCTGTCAGCGCCCATCCAGCCAGCGGTTGACGCGTGTTGCGTCGGCGACGGCGAGACTCACTGTATCGCCAGTGTTGGCAGTTTTTGTGTTGGCTTTGCGGCCCTTGGCGTTGCTGGCGGGGCGGGCGTTGGCGGGTAATTGCAGGCGCAGGCGCAGCAGGCGTTTGTCGCGTGCCACCAGGGCCAGCACTTCGGCGGCATCGCCGGCGTACAGCGGCAGATCGTCGAGTTTGAGAAGGCGCCAGCCCAGGTGGCTGTGGCTGGTTTGTAGCGGCTCGATGCCCAGCCATTCGTCGCCCGCCATCATGCCGGCGGCCTCGGCCGCGCCGCCGCGCAGCACCACTTTGAGGCTGATGCCGCCAGCACCTTCGGCCACGCGCAGGCCCAGCTGCTGGGCGATTTGCGCCGTCTCGGTCTTGTACTGGACGCCATGGCTTTCGAGCAGGCTGGCCAGTGGCAGATCGAGCTTGCCATGCACCCAGGCGGCAATATCGGCAGCCCAGCTGTGGCCGGTGAGGGCTAGCAGCACGTCGAGCAGATCCTGCTCGCGCATGGGGCCGGCTTTGCAGTGTTTGTAGAGCGCACGCATCACGTGGTCGAGCGTGGTTTTGCCTTCGCGGCGCAGGCTCAAGTCCAGGCACAGCGCCACCAGTGAGCCCTTGGTGTAGTAGCTGACGGTGGCGTTGGGCGTGTTTTCGTCCTGGCGGTAGTACTTGACCCAGGCGTCGTAGCTGGCTTCGGCCACGCTTTGCACATGGCGGCCCGGCGTTTGTAGCACCTGGTTGATGGTTTTGTTGAGCAGCTTGAGGTATTGCTCGTTGTCGACCAGGCCGGCGCGGCGCAGCAGCAGGTCGTCGTAGTAGCTGGTGAAGCCTTCAAAGAACCACAGCAGCTCGGTGTAGTTCTCGCGCTCGTAGTCGTAACTGGCCAGCTCGATGGGGCGCAGCCGTTTGACGTTCCAGGTGTGGAAATACTCGTGGCTGATGAGGCCGAGCAAGGTGGTATAGCCGCTGCTGGCCTTGGCCTCGCCTTTGCGCGGCAGGTCGCGGCGGCTGCAGATGAGCGCGGTGGAGTTTTTGTGTTCGAGGCCGCCGTAGTTGTCGTCCATGACGTTGAGCATGAACACATAGCGCTCAAACGGCGGTTTGCCTTTGGGGTGCCAGAGGCGGATTTCGGTTTCGCAGATTTTCTGCGTGTCGGCGATCAGGCGCTCGGCGTCGAAACTGGGCGCTGCGCCGGCCACGACAAAGCGGTGCGGCACGCCGTGGGCGGTGAATTCGGCGCTCCAGAACTCGCCCATTTCCACCGGGCAGTCGGCCAGCTCGTCGTAGCTGGCCGCGTGGTAGCGGCCAAAGCCGTTTTTGTTGACCTTGATGGGCGTGAGGCCGGTGGCCAGCTGCCAGCGCGGCTGGTTGACGGGTGGCTCAACGTGCAGCACCTGCAGCACTTGCTCGGCACCGTGCACGCGCAAAAAGACGCTGGTGCCGTTGAAGAAGCCGCGCTGGCTGTCGAGCCAGGCGGTGCGCACCGAGCTGTCGTAAGCGCAGATCTGGTAGCAGATGGTGAGCGGCAGGCTGGGGTCGGCATCGATCTGCCAGCTGTTTTTGCCTTGCTGCACAGCGTCGACCAGCTGGCCGCCTTGGCTGGCCGTCAGATCCTGCAGGTTTTTGGAGAATTCGCGCACCAGGTAGCTGCCCGGGATCCAGACCGGCAGCGAGACGGTTTGCTGTGCCTGCGGTTGCGGGATGTTGAGCACCACCTCATACAGGTGGGCGTGCAGCTGGGCGGGGGTGATGGTGTAGTGGATGGCGTTGGCGGCAGCCAGAGGAGCGCTTTTTTTCATGGAGCAAGGATAGCCAAAGTCAAATCGTTGCCAGCCAGTATAGGTAAAGCGCGGCAAGGCCCAAAGAAGCCGGGCCGGGTTTGGGGCGGCTGTGGGGCGGCGCAAACTGCTGCACTGCTGTTGAAAGCTGCAGCCCCAGACGCGAAAAAGGCCCCGCAGGGCCTTTGTCTGTAGCAGCGTTGGGGGGCGGCGCTTACTTGGTAGCGGTTTTCAGGCGCTTTTCGATCTCGTCGGAACCAATGGCGCCGGGCACGCGCGAGCCGTCGGCGAAGAACACGGTGGGCGTGCCGGTGATCTTGTACTTGCGGCCGAATTCCATATTGCGCTGCAGCGCCGTCACGTCGCAGCTCGAAGGGGCGGCGGGGGCATCCGTGCCCTTGACCATGTGGCTGGTCCACTCTTTGGCCGGGTCTTTGGAGCACCAGATGTTGCGCGATTTTTCGACCGAATCGGGGCTCAGGATCGGGTAGAGGAACATGTAGACCGTCACGTCCTTGACGTTTTGCAGGTCTTTCTCAAAGCGCTTGCAGTAGCCGCAGTTCGGGTCTTCAAACACCGCCAGCTTGCGCGAGCCATTGCCGCGCACCACCTTGATGGCGTCTTTGAAGTTGAGGCTGTTGAAGTCGACCGCGGTCAGCTTGTTGATGCGGTCTTCGGTGAGGTTGCGGTGCGCCTGGGTGTCGATCAGCTCGCCCTGGATCAGGTAGTTGCCCTTGGCGTCGCTGTAGAACACGTCGGTGCCCACGCGCACCTCGTACAGGCCTTGCATGGGCGTGGCGCTGATTTCGTCGATCTTCTGCAGCTGCGGAATACGCTCCGACAAGGCCTTGCGGATGGAATCTTCTTGCGCGCTGGCGCTGAAACTGGCTGCCAGGGCGGCACTGGCCAAAACGGTAGCGAAAAATCGCATGGGAGCCTCTCTCATCTAGGAATGCTGAATAGTGAAAAGGCCCCGGAACCGCTGCGTGTTCCCCGGGCCAACAGAGCTTTGTACCAGATGTGCGCTAAAAGTTCACTCCCATGGCCTGGCGCGTGACCCAGGCCTTGAGCGGCCCGCTGTGCTCGAAGCCGCTCATGCCCCAGTTGCGCAGGTTGGCCAGCGGCAATTCGGGCCTTGTGAACAATTGTTGGATGCCGTCCATCGCAAAACCGATGGGCGCCAGGCGCGCCTTGCGCTCGCGCTCGTAGCGGCGCAGCAGGCGCAGATCGCCCAGGTGGCGCCAGCGGGCGTCTTCGCTGGTGAGCAGGCGGGCGAGGGCGGCAATATCGGCCATGCCCAGGTTCAGGCCCTGGCCGGCCAAGGGGTGGACGGCATGGGCGCTGTCGCCGGCCAGCACCCAGCTGGCGGGTTCGCGCCTGCCTTCGCTGTCCGGCATGGCGCCGCACCACTGGCGCGCCACCGATTGCTGCAAAGGCCAAGCAGCGCGGGGCGCGGCCACAGTGAGGCGGCCCAGCGCGCCTTGGCTGGCCGATTGCAGTGCCAGCGCAAATGCCTCGTCGTCCATGGCTTGCAGCGCGGCCACCTGGGCCACGGGCAAAGACCAGACCACGGCCACTTCGTGGCCATCGGCGCCGCCCAGCGGCAAAAAGGCCAGAATGTCGCCGGCCGGCGAGAACCACTGGCGCGCCGCCTGGCCGTGCGGCAGCTCGGTGCGCAGGCGCGTGGCAATGGCGGTCTGGTGGTAGGGCATGGTGGCAAATTCCACGCCAAATTCTTCGCGCGTGCGGCTGTGCTTGCCTTCGCAGACCACCGTCAGGCTGGCGTCGACCGGGCTGTTCAGCACTTCCACCATGGGCTGGTAGCGTACGGCGGCGGCCAGCTGGGCTTCGAGTGCGGGCACATCGACGATCCAGTTGAGCGCCTCGGTGTTTTGCTGGCTGGCCTCAAAATGCACCTCGCCGCCCGCGTCGCCGTACACGTCCATGCGCGTCACTGGGGTGGCGTAAGAGCTTTCGGGCCAGCTGCGCACCGATTGCAACACCTCGCGCGAGAGCTGGTTGAGCGCATAGGCGCGCACATCGCTGTGACCGCTGTTGCTGGAGGCGGGGGCCGTGTCGACCAGCGCCACACGCATGCGCTCACGCGCCAGCAACAATGCCAAGCTGCGCCCGACAATGCCGGCGCCACGGATACAAACATCGAATTCGGAAGCCATAGGCAGACTATTGTAGTGGTGGGCCGTTGCCAGAGCGGTTTCCTCGTTACAGTGTGGTCTGCACCGAATAACCCAGTGACAAAACGCCATGGACACCGATTTTTTTGACGTCAGCGGCCAGATTGGCCAGTTGTGGATTTTCCCGATCAAATCCTGCGCTGGCATAGCGGTGCCAAGCGCGCGCCTGCTGCCTACGGGTCTGGAGTACGACCGCGCTTTCATGCTGGTCGATGCGCGCGGCGAGTTCATTTCGCAGCGCGAGATTGCGCGCATGGTGTTGGTGCAGCCGGCTATTGAAGGCGCAGTGATGACGGTGAGCGCCCCAGGCATGCAGCCGCTGGCCATCGACATGGCTTTTACCGGGCCAGAGCGCACGGTGCGTGTGTGGGACGACAGCGTGCCCGCACTCCAAGCGCCCGATGCGGTGAACGCCTGGTTCAGCCAATATTTGGGCACGGAATGCTTTTTGGTGCGCATGGCGCCCACGGCGCAGCGCCTGGCCAGCAAAAAATGGACGGCGGGCGCCGATGCACCCACGCAGTTTGCCGATGGCTACCCGGTGCTCGTCATCAGCCAGGCCTCGGTGGACGAGCTGAACCAGCGCCTCGTGCAGGCTGGCCACAGCCCGGTGGTGGCCGAGCGTTTTCGCGCCAACATCATCGTCAACGGCTTTCAGTCGCACGACGAAGACCGCATTGAAGCGCTGGCCGTGCACCAGGGCGCAGAAGGCAGCCAGCAGTGGCTGGATCTGCCGCTGGTCAAGCCCTGCGCGCGTTGCCCCATCCCCGATATCGACCCGGCCACGGCCCGCAGCGGCACCAGCGTGACCGACACCTTGCAAACCTACCGCCACGACGACCGGCTGGACGGCGCAGTCACCTTTGGCATGAACGCCATCGTGCCCGCTGGCGCTACGGCCGTGCTGCAGGTAGGCGGCCGCGTGGGCGGTGCACTGCAGTTTGATTGACGCTGCCAGCAGGTGTTGAATACGCCTGCTTTGCTCAGCCAAAACCGGCTCGGCTTAAAATGCCGGGTTTGTCCGAAAGAATAGAGAAAGCACTGCCATGAGCCTGAAATGCGGCATCGTCGGTTTGCCAAACGTTGGCAAGTCCACCCTTTTTAATGCGTTGACCAAGGCTGGTATTGCCGCCGAAAACTATCCTTTCTGCACCATCGAACCCAATACCGGCGTGGTGGAAGTGCCCGATCCGCGCCTCGATGAGCTGTCCAAGATCGTCGAGCCCGAGCGCATCGTGCCCGCGATTGTGGAGTTTGTGGACATTGCCGGCCTGGTGGCGGGCGCCTCCAAGGGCGAAGGCCTGGGCAACCAGTTCCTGGCCCACATCCGCGAGACGGACGCCATTGTCAACGTGGTGCGCTGCTTTGAAGACCCGAACGTGATCCACGTGGCCAACAAGGTCGATCCGATCGCCGACATCGAAGTCATCCAGACCGAGCTGTGCCTGGCCGACCTGGCCACGGTAGAAAAAGCGCTGAACCGCTACAGCAAGGCTGCCAAGTCGGGCAACGACAAGGAAGCGGCCAAGCTGGTGTCGTTGCTCACGCCCATTCAGGCCGTGCTCAACGAAGGCAAGCCGGCCCGCATCGTGCCCGTCAGCAAAGAAGACGCGCCCCTGCTCAAGCAGTTCTGCCTGATCACCGCCAAGCCCGCCATGTTTGTGGGCAATGTGGCCGAAGACGGTTTTGAGAACAACCCGCTGCTCGACCAGCTCAAGGCCTACGCCGACGCGCAAGGCGCCCCGGTGGTGGCCATCTGCGCCAAGATCGAGGCCGAAATGTCCGAGATGAGCGACGAAGACCGCGACATGTTCCTCGAAGAGCTGGGCCAGACCGAGCCCGGCCTGAACCGCCTGATCCGCGCCGGCTTCAAGCTGCTGGGCCTGCAAACCTACTTCACCGCCGGTGTGAAGGAAGTGCGCGCCTGGACCGTGCCCGTCGGCGCCACCGCGCCGCAAGCGGCAGGTGTCATCCACGGCGATTTTGAGCGTGGCTTCATCCGTGCCCAGACCATTGCGTTTGACGACTACATCCAGTTCAAGGGCGAACAAGGCGCCAAGGAAGCCGGCAAGATGCGCGCCGAAGGCAAGGAATACATCGTCAAAGATGGCGATGTGCTGAACTTCCTGTTCAACGTCTAAGCCAGCTGGCTCACAGCACCGGCGCTCCCAATGCGCAGCGGTGTCATGAAACCCCCAACCCGCTGCCGAGCCAGCGGGTTTTTTGTCTCTGCAAGCAAGCGCAAAACTGAGGCTATGGCGTTATAAGATAGCGCGCAGAACAAGCGCCCATCCATCCACGTACTGAGGGAATCTGATCTGGTGACCACTTCCGCCGCACAAGCAGCCAAAGCACGCACTCTGAGCCAAACCGAGCGCGAGCAGCATTCGGTGCAGGCCGATCTGGTGGCTGTGCTGGTGGCCGTGAGTGGCGGCCAGCCGCGCATCCTGACCACGCAAAGCGGCGCCACCTTGCCCGCCGGGCCGTTTACCGCCAACCACCGCTCGCTGCAAGCCAGCCTGCGCGCCTGGGTGGAGACGCAGACCCACCACCCGCTGGGTTTTGTCGAGCAGCTCTACACCTTTGCCGACCGCGACCGCTCGCAGGAAGTGGGCATGCGCGCCATTTCCATCAGCTACCTGGCACTGACCCGTGAGCTGGACGACGCTGGCAATGCCCAGCCCGGCTGGCAAGATTGGTACCGTTACTTCCCCTGGGAAGACGGGCGCGGCGGCATGCCGGCTTTGCTATCTGCTCAGATTGCACCGGCGCTGCGAGCCTGGAGCGGTGCTGCTGGCGACAAACGTGTGGCGAGCGCGCGCTGGGAGCGGGCGAGCGTCATCTTTGGCCTGGACGGCAACGACTGGAATGAAGACCTGGTACTGCAGCGCTACGAGCTGTTGTTTGAAGCCGGCCTGGTGGCCGAAGCTTGGCGCGACGGTGTGGCTGCGCCCGCTGGCCAATTACTGCTGGGCACGCCCATGTGCAACGACCACCGCCGCATTCTGGCCACTGGCATGGCGCGGCTGCGCGCCAAAATCAAATACCGCCCTGTCGTCTACGAGCTGATGGCGGACAGCTTTACGCTCTTGCAATTGCAGCAAACGGTCGAGGCGCTGGCCGGCCGCGCCCTGCACAAGCAGAACTTCCGCCGCCTGATCGAGCAGCAAGCCTTGGTGGAAGAAACCGGCCAAATGAGCACCGCCAGCGCGGGCCGCCCCGCCAAACTGTTCCGCTTTCGCCGCCATGTGGTGATGGAGCGGGCGCTGGCGGGCAATAAGCTGCCTTTGGCGCGGGGGTAGCGCGGCGAAGCTGTTTGCCTGGTTGCGCGCCCAAGGCTGTAAGCGCGTGGTTTGGATGCGCAGCGCTTGACTTTATTTATGCTCACAATTAGCATAAGAAAACAGCGCGACCGGAGACAAGCCGTCGCGCCCCTTTTTTTCAGCTTTAAATACTCAAAATGAGCATTAATACGATTGCCGCCTTGCCCGTTTCGCCCTTGCCCGATGTGATGCTGGAGCCGCTGGTGCGCATGGCTTTGTTGGAAGACCTGGGCCGAGCCGGAGATTTGACCACCGACACCATCGTGCCAGCAGACGCGCAAGACAGCCTGCGCCTGGTGGCGCGGCAAGAGGGCGTGTTGGCGGGCCTGGATCTGGCGCGTTTGGCTTTCCGCCTGATGGACAGCGAGCTGCGCTTTGAGCCGCTGTGCGGCGATGGCACGGTGCTGGCGCCCGGCATGGAGATTGCGCGCGTCAGCGGCAAAAGCCGCGCCATTTTGACGGCCGAGCGCACGGCCTTGAACTACCTCTGCCACCTGAGCGGCGTGGCCAGCGCCACGTATTCGATTGCACAGGCCATCAAGGCTTACGGCACGCGTGTCACTTGCACACGCAAGACCATGCCCGGCCTGCGCGCCTTGCAAAAGTACGCGGTGCGTGTGGGTGGCGGCAACAACCACCGCTTCGGGTTGGACGACGCGGTGCTGATCAAAGACAACCACATTGCGCTGGCCGGAGACGTGGCCACGGCTGTGGGCCGGGCGCGTGCGGGCGTGGGCCACATGGTGAAGATCGAGCTGGAAGTGGACACGCTCGCGCAGTTGGAAGTGGCTTTGCAACTGGGCGTGGACGTGGTCTTGCTGGACAACATGGATCTGGAGACGTTGCGCACGGCCGTAGCGATGTGCAAAGGCAAGGCGACGACCGAGGCATCAGGCCGGATCACGCCCGAGACGGCGCCAGCCGTGGCTGCTACTGGCGTAGACCAGATCGCAGTGGGCTGGCTGACGCACAGCGCCAAGGTGCTGGACATCGGTCTGGACGCCTGATCACTCCCCGTTTCAACTTCCCTGATTTGCAAGGAGGCCCGCCGTGGCCCGATTTTCCCAACGCGCTTCATGGTTCTGGGTGGCTGCTGCCACAACGGCGTGCATGGCTGCCGGTGTCTGGCTGGGCAACAGCAGCATGGCTGCTTCGCGTTTTGACAAGCCGATCACCATCGTTGTCACCTTTCCGCCTGGCGGCGGCACCGATCTGCTGGCGCGCAAGCTGGGCGCGGCCTTGCAGCAGCGCATTGGCCAGAACGTGATTGTGGAAAACCGGCCCGGTGCCAGCGGCAATATTGGCGCACGCCATGTGGCTGAGGCAGCGGGTGACGGCTCTACTTTGCTGATGGTGAACAGCTCGTTCGCCATCAACCCGGCGGTATACCAGCAGTTGGATTTTGATCCGCGCAACGATTTCAAGCCGGTGCTCAACGTGGGCACGATTGCCTCGGTGCTGGTGGTGCCGCAGAGCAGCACGCTGCAAAACCTGGCCGATGCGCGTGCTGCCGCCCAGGCGCAGGAGCTGCCGTTTGCATCGTGTGGCAACGGCACGCCGCAACATATGGCGGGTGAGATGCTGGCCCAGGCCGCACATCTGCACTTGCAGCATGTGCCGTACAAAGGTTGTGGGCCAGCCATTACTGCAGTGGCGGCAGGCCAGGTGCCAATGGGCGTGGTAACGGCCAGCAGTGCTGCGCCATTGGTGGACGCGGGCCGCGTGCGCGCCATCGCCATCACCGCGCCGCAGCGGCTGGCGCAGTGGCCGCAAGTGGCAACCGTGGCCGAGCAAGGCGTGGCAGGTTTTGCGGTGGAGCAGTGGCACGGTTTGCTGGCGCCAGCTGCTACCAGCGATGCCCGGGTGCAGCAGATGCACGCCGTGCTGGCGCAGATTCTGGCTGAGCCGGCCATGCAGCAGTCTTTGCGCGACCAAGGCTACACGCCCGTGCAGCAAAGCACGGTGCAGTTCGGCAAGACGATTGCGAGCGATATCGACCGCTATTCCGCCGTGGCACAGCAACTGGGTTTGCGGGTGGATTGAGGCATGTGGCAGCCGGGCGGCTGCGCAATAGCGCTTGGCTGACGCCACGGGCAGGCGCTGCAGAGTAAAACAGGGCTTTTGTTCAGATCTGCCAGGAGCCTGCCATGCGCCTTACGTCTACCAGCCTGTTGTTGAGCGCTGCCATTGCCAGCACGCTGCTGCTCTCGGCCTGCAGCAGTACCACGGGCCCGGTCGCTGCCGGCCCGCTCGCCAATACGCAGCAGCGCGAGGCCAACAAGAAGAACGCGGTGGATTTTTACAACCAGTTCTTCAACCAGCATGATTTGACGGCGGCCGAGCGCTATATCGGCAGCAGCTATACCCAGCACAACCCGCGCGTGCCCAATGGGCGCGAGGCGTTTGTGCAGGCGTTCACCGCCATATTCAAACAGTACCCGCAGCGCCAAAGCGTCATTCAGCGGGCCATTGCCGAGGGCGACCTGGTGGCGCTGCATGTGCATTCCACCAATGCGCCGGGCGAGCGAGGCAGCGCGATTGTGGATATCTTCCGTTTTGATGCGGCGGGCAAGATTGTCGAGCACTGGGACGTGATCCAGCCCATCCCGGAGACTACCGCCAGCGGCAACAGCATGTTTTGAGGGCCGGCGAGAAACGCAGGCCCGGCTTGTGACAGTTTTGCGGCGCCGGGCCTGCTGTTGCTGCGCCGCCGCAATGCGCTGGATAGGGCCTGACGCGCAGCGCCGACGCTTTTTATAATCCGCGCCACCCCTTGTTGGCGCGTGGTGTCGGGGCTCTGCTGCAGGCCTGCGGCCGGGCCGCTGCCGCGCAAAGGATGCCCATGCGTTTGATTCCCTTGCCTTGCCGCATTGCCCTGGCGTTGTGCGCTGCCCCGCTTCTGGCCCATGCGGCCCGCCCCATGAACACCGATGACGCCCGTGTGGTGGACGACAAGTCCTGCCAAATCGAAAGCTGGGCCAAGCGCATCGACGGCCATACCGAGTTCTGGGCGCAGCCGGCCTGCAATTTCACCGGCAATTTGGAGCTGACGCTGGGTGGCGCCTGGACGCGCCAGGACGGCAGCACGCAGCGCAGCGCGCAACTGATCCAAGGCAAGACATTGTTCAAACCGCTGGAGACCAATGGTTGGGGTTATGGCCTGGTCGTGGGCCTGTCGCGCGACCCGCGGACCGGCTCCGGCCGCGGTCACGACACCTATGCTTATGTACCAGCCAGTTTTTCCATGGCCGATGACAAGCTGGTGCTGCACACCAACCTGGGCTGGCTGCGCGAGCAGGACACGCGGCGCAACCGCTTCACCTGGGGCTTGGGCTCCGAGACGCAGCTGAGCCAGAGCAACTGGCTGATCGCCGAAACCTACCGCCAAGGGCTGGGCCGACCTTTCTACCAGGTGGGGCTGCGCCATTGGTTGGTGCCGGAGCGCGTGCAGGTCGACGCCACCTATGGCAATCGCTTTGGGGGCGAAGGCGGCCACTGGCTGTCCATCGGTCTGCGCCTGCTGTCTCCCCAGTTTTTGCCTTGAGCGTTTTGCTGGGCGGCGGGGTCAGGGCCACAAATAGAGCACGCCCGCCGTCATGACGAGGTAGCGCAGAAATTTGCCGATGGCCATGTAGACCACGCAGGGCCAAAAAGGCAGCCGCAACCAGCCGGCAATGGCGCAGATCGGGTCGCCCACCACCGGCAGCCAGCTCAGCAGGCAGGCCTTGGCGCCAAAGCGGCGCAGCCACACGCGGGCAATACGCTGGTGGCGGCTTTGCTCATGCGGGGCTTTGGCCGCTGGCGCTTCGCCCGCGTGGCGCCTGTTGCGTGCAGCGCGCCAGGCTTTTTGTGCGCCCAGGCCCATCCACCAGCTGATGGCGCCACCGATGGTGTTGCCGGCTGTGGCCACCAAGATGGCGGGCCAGAACAGCTCCGGGTTGAGCTTGAGCAAGCCAATGACCACGGGCTCCGAGCCCAGCGGCAGCAAGGTGGCTGACACCAATGCGACGATAAAGACGGTGCTGAGCCCGAACTGGGGCAGGGCCAGCCACTGCAGCAATTGATGCATCCATGCTTCCATGGGCGCCAGTGTAGCGGCTGCACCAGGCCGCTTTCGTCAGCCAAGAGCCCGGCTGCCAGACGGTGCTGCCACGAGCGTGGACAGTTTTTTACCAACTGGTGTGCGTCGGTGGTCACTATCGGGCCGAGTGCGGTGGCTGTTTTGCCGGACCCGCTGCGATGGCACAAATTTTCAGCTGTCAAGCGGGTCGTTTTGGTGTTTGCTGCTTTTTTAAGCAGGTACAATCAACCCCCTCAGCTTTTTCTCTCCACCCCATTTCAGCCTCCGCGCTGCCTTTGGCAGTGCGTGCTTTTGCATTCCATGTCCGTGCGCATCGGTCCCTATCAATTGGCCAACAACGTGTTTGTGGCACCCATGGCGGGTGTCACGGACCGGCCCTTCCGCCAGCTGTGCAAAGCGCTGGGCGCGGGCTATGCGGTCAGCGAAATGGTGACCAGCCGCAAGGATTTGTGGGACAGCCTGAAAACCAGCCGCCGTGCCAACCACGCGGGCGAGCCGGGCCCGATTGCGGTGCAGATTGCCGGCACCGATGCGCCGATGATGGCCGAAGCCGCCCGCTACAACATCGAGCGCGGTGCGCAGATCATCGACATCAACATGGGTTGCCCGGCCAAAAAGGTCTGCAACAAATGGGCCGGCTCGGCGCTGATGCAAAACGAGCCCTTGGCGGTGGAGATTGCAGCGGCTGTGGTGGAAGCCGCTGCCGCCTACAACGTACCCGTTACCTTGAAGATGCGCACCGGTTGGTGCGATGCGCACAAAAACGCCATCGTGCTGGCACGGCAGTTTGAGCAAGTGGGCATCCAGATGCTGACGGTGCACGGCCGCACGCGCGAGCAAGGCTACAAAGGCCTGGCCGAGTACGACACGATCCGCGCCGTCAAGCAGGCGGTCAGCGTGCCGGTGGTAGCCAATGGCGATATCACCAGCCCTGAAAAAGCGCGTGATGTGCTGGCCTATACCGGCGCCGATGCGGTGATGGTGGGGCGCGCAGCCCAAGGGCGGCCCTGGATTTTTCGAGAAATCGTGCATTTCCTGCAGACCGGTGAGCACCTGGCGCCACCGCTGGTGGCAGAGTTGCGCCGACATTTGCTGGCGCACCTGCAAGACCACTATGTGCTGTACGGAGAGAGCACGGGCGTGCGTTCGGCGCGCAAGCACATCGCGTGGTACGTGCGCGATCTGCCGGGAGGGGACGCGTTTCGACGCGAGATGAACCAGATGGAAGACAGCGCAACGCAATGGCGTGCGGTGGCCGATTACCTGACTGCGCTGGAGCAGCAGATGGATCGCCTGCCGGCCGCGTCTGCGCTGGCGGCCCGCGGGGGAGCTGAGGCCGAAACAACAACGATTGAATGATGTATGAGCAAGACGACGATTGAACAGTCCGTGCGCGACAGCCTGCAGACCTATTTCCAGGATCTGGAAGGCGAGGTGCCGGACCGTGTGTATGAAATGGTGGTGCGCATGGTGGAGCGCCCCATGTTGGAAGTGGTGATGAACCACGCCGACAACAACCAGTCGCGCGCAGCCGAATGGCTGGGCCTGAACCGCAATACCCTGCGCAAGAAGCTGGTCGAGCACAAGATGCTCTGACAACCCCTGTCCGATTCATAGCCGCTGGCGCTGATGGCGCGGGCGCTGAGCCTGTTTTTTATCTTTAGAGATTGATGGTCATGAAAGCACTGATTTCTGTTTCCGACAAGACCGGTATCGTGGAGTTTGCGCAAGCGCTGCACGCTCTGGGTGTGCAACTGCTGTCCACGGGCGGTACCGCCAAGCTGCTGGCCGACAAGGGCCTGCCCGTGACCGAGGTGGCTGAGGTTACCAAGTTCCCTGAAATGCTCGACGGCCGCGTCAAAACCCTGCACCCCATGGTGCACGGCGGCCTGCTGGCCCGCCGCGACTTCCCTGAGCACATGGCTGCACTCAAGCAGCACGGCATTGAAACCATCGATCTGCTGGTGGTCAACCTCTACCCGTTTGAAGCCACGGTGGCCAAGCCCGGTTGCACGCTGGCAGATGCCATCGAGAACATTGACATTGGCGGCCCCGCCATGGTGCGCTCTGCTGCCAAGAACTGGAAAGACGTGGGCGTGGTCACTGCTGCCGACCAGTACGAAGCCGTGCTGGGCGAGCTGAAGGCCGCTGGCAAGCTCTCCAACAAGCTGCGTTTTGAACTGTCGGTGGCTGCGTTCAACCGCATCAGCCAGTACGACGGCGCCATCAGCAACTACCTGTCGTCGGTGAAGTTTGAAGACGAAAAGTTGAGCGAAGAATACGTGCCCGAGCGCGCTGCCTTCCCTGGCCAGTTCAACGAGCAGTACCTGAAGGTGCAAGACCTGCGCTACGGCGAAAACAGCCACCAGCAAGCCGCCTGGTACCGCGATCTGGCGCCTGCTGCCGGTTCGCTGGCCACTGGCGTGCAGCTGCAAGGCAAGGAACTGAGCTACAACAACATTGCCGACGCGGATGCCGCCTGGGAATGCGTGAAGAGCTTTGAAGTGCCGGCCTGCGTGATCATCAAGCACGCCAACCCTTGCGGCGTGGCCGTGGGTGCGAACCCGTTCGAGGCTTATTCCAAGGCTTTCCAGACCGACCCGACCAGCGCTTTTGGCGGCATCATCGCCTTCAACCGCCCGGTGGACAAGGCTGCGGCCGAAGCCGTTTCCAAGCAGTTTGTCGAAGTGCTGATGGCTCCTGAGTTCAGCGCCGAAGCGCTGGAAATCTTCAAGGCCAAGGTCAATGTGCGCCTGATGAAGATTGCACTGCCCGCCAACTACGGCAGCGTGCGCAATGCGCTGGAAACCAAGCGCGTGGGCTCGGGCCTGCTGCTGCAATCGGCCGACAACCATGAGCTCAAGCTCGAAGAGCTGAAGGTGGTGACCGTCAAGCAACCGACGCAAGAAGAACTGCAAGACCTGCTGTTCGCCTGGAAGGTGGCCAAGTTCGTCAAGTCCAACGCCATCGTGTTCTGCAAGAACGGCATGACCATGGGCGTGGGCGCTGGCCAGATGTCGCGCCTGGATTCGGCCCGCATCGCCTCGATCAAGGCCGAAGCAGCCAAGCTGAGCCTGAAGAACACGGTCGTGGCGTCGGACGCTTTCTTCCCGTTCCGCGACGGTCTGGATGTGGTGGTCGATGCTGGCGCAACTTGCGTGGCACAACCGGGTGGTTCGATGCGCGACCAGGAAGTGATCGACGCTGCCAATGAGCGCGGCGTGGCCATGGTGTTCACCGGCGTGCGTCACTTCCGCCACTAAAAAGACCGGGGCCGCACTGGCGCGGCCCGGCCTTGCTCTGGGGCGTCAGCCCTGCTTTTATTAACTGCGCCCCTGGTTTTGGGGCGTGTCCATTTTGGGTGAGCCATGAGTGATAGGGAAGACCGCGACGGCGACGAAGCGCCGCGCCGCTCGCGCTGGTGGGGCGTGGTGATTGTCGGCTTCGCCCTGGTGATCGGCCTGGGCATGTTCAATATCGGGCGCCTGATCTTGCGGCCCAAGCCCGAAGTGGTAGCCGTGGAAAAGGCTATCGAAGCCAACCCGCAGCTGCAGCTGGGGCGCGATCTGGTCAGCAAAAGCAGCGATTGCATGCGCTGCCACACCATGGAGCTTGATGTGGTGGGCCCAAGCTTCATGACCATTGCCAAGCGCTACGGCGACCGCCCCGACGGCGTGGCTTACCTGGCACACAAGATCCGCGAAGGCAGCGTGGGCGAGTGGGGCCGCATCGTCATGCCGCGCCACCCGCAGGTGACGCAAGAGCAGGCCGAGCTGATGGCTGGCTGGCTGATGGCGCTCAAACCCAAAACGGCAGAGAAGGCACCGGCAGCAGAGGCGGGTGCGGCTGGCACAGCCCGCTAAGGCACTGTAGCTGCGACGCTGAACCGCGCATCACCAAGCCTGCCGCCCAAACGTTGCAGGCTTTTTTACTGCTTGGCGGCAATAGCCTGCAAGCTGTGGGCGGAATGTTAAGCAATTGTTGGTTGAATCTGCGATACTTTCTCGCACGGGTGGCAACTATCGGCGCAATAGCGTTGATTAAAGACCCCTGGTAGATCGACAAAACCTGAAGGAGGAAAACCATGAACTATCCCGAATACGCCGGCCATGGCGGCGGCGTACCCGAGGCGCACAGCCGCGGCGAATTTATCAAGGCGGCCTACAGCCATCTGGCGGTCGCCATTCTGGCTTTTGCCGTGGTGTCGTTTGGCCTGTACGCCAGCGGCGTGTCGTTTGCCATGCTCAAGATGCTGGGTGCCAGCAAGTGGAGCTGGTTGGCGGTGATGGGGGCCTTCATGGTGGTGGGCTGGTTGGCCACCAATGCCGCCGACAACTCCGAAAACAAGAGCACGCAATACCTGGCCCTGGGCGGCTACGTGTTGGCAGAAGCACTGATTTTTGCCCCGATGCTGGCCATGGCCAGCATCATCGCCCCCGGCTCCATCCAGGCGGCGGCCATCGCCACTTTGGCGCTGGTAGCGGGTTTGACCTTCACCGCATTCACCAGCGGCAAGGATTTCTCCTTCCTCGGCGGTTTCCTCAAGATCGGTGGTCTGGTGGCTATCGGCATGATCATCGCTGGTGTGATCTTCGGCTTCAAGCTGGGCATCTGGTTCTCGGGCGCGATGATTCTGTTTGCCGCTGCTTGCGTGCTGTATGACACCTCGCAAATCATCCACCACTATCCGTCGGACCGTCCTGCAGGCGCTGCGCTGCACCTGTTTGCTTCGGTGGCGCTGATGTTCTGGTATGTGCTGCGTCTGATCATGTCGCTCAGCGGCAACGACGACTGAGTACTAGCAACAGCAGCTCCATAAAAAAACCTCGGCCAGTGATGGCCGAGGTTTTTTGTTTTTAGCAGACCCGCAACAGGCGGCTGCGGGCAGGGCTTGGGATTACAAGGTCTGGAACACTTCGCGTGCGGCTTGCACGGTGGAGGCAATGTCTTCATCGCTGTGCGCGCTGCTGACAAAGCCCGCTTCGTACAGCGCTGGCGCAAAGTAGTGGCCACGCGAGAGCATGCCGTGGAAGAACTTGTTGAAGAGCTGCTTGTCGCTCTTCATCACCTCTTCGTAGTTGTGCGGCAGCTCGGGCAGCAGGAAGAAACCGAACAGGCCGCCCTGGTGGTCGACGCTGAACGGAATGCCGGCCGCATCGGCCTCGGCCTTCATGCCGGCCATGAGCTTGCCGGTCTGCTGGTGCAGGCGCTCGTGGAAGCCGGGCTGGCTGATCAGCTCCAGCGTCTTCAAGCCGCAGGCGGTAGCAATCGGGTTGCCCGACAAGGTGCCTGCCTGGTAGACCGGGCCCAGCGGCGAGAGCTTTTCCATGATCTCGCGGCGCGCGCCAAAGGCGGCCATGGGCATGCCGCCGCCGATCACCTTGCCCATGACCGTGATGTCGGGGCGGAAACCGGGGATGGCTTGTGCATACAGGCTTTGCGCGCTGCCCAGGGCGACGCGAAAGCCCGTCATCACCTCGTCGTAAATCATCAGTGCGCCGTGCTCGTCGCACAGCTGGCGGATGCGCTGGGTGAAATCGGGCGTGGCGCGGACAAAGTTCATGTTGCCGGCGATCGGCTCCATGATCACGCAGGCGATCTGGCCGTGGTATTTGGCAAAGGCTTCTTCCAGTTGCACCAGGTCGTTGTACTCGAGCACCACCGTGTCTTGCACCACTTCGGCGGGCACGCCTGCTGACGAGGAAGCGCCAAACGTGGCCAGGCCCGAGCCGGCTTTGACCAGCAGCGCATCGGCGTGGCCGTGGTAGCAGCCGTTGAACTTGATGAGCTTGTTGCGGCCGGTGTAGCCACGGGCCAGGCGGATGGCGCTCATGCCCGCTTCGGTGCCCGAGCTGACCAGACGCACCATGTCCATCGACGGCATCAGCTTCAGGATGGCCTCGGACAGCGCCACTTCGCGCTCGGTGGGCGCGCCGAACGAGAAGCCGTCGAGCAAGGCGGCTTGTACGGCCTGCACCACTTCAGGGCGGCCGTGGCCCAGAATCATCGGGCCCCATGAGCCGATGTAGTCCACATACTGCTTGCCATTGGCGTCCCAGATATGGGCGCCCTGGGCGCGGGCGATGAAGGGCGGTGTACCACCCACGGCATTGAAGGCGCGCACGGGCGAGTTGACGCCGCCGGGAATCACCTGGCGGGCGCGTTCAAACAGTTGGGCGTTTTTGTCAGTCGTCATTGCGTATCTCGTCGTCAATAGGTTGGCGCTGATTGTCGGCCAAGGGCCGGGCGATCGCTGTCCCGGCAGTGTTTACTGCAGCGGGCTGTGCTGGTTTGGGGTGGCTGAGCGGCGCGCCATCAATGCCCTGGCGTGGCGGCTGCGCCAGCGTCCTGCTCAGAGGCCTCGTCGGCTTCGTCGTCATCATCGCCGGCGTGCACCCAGAACAGACGGTCTGGAATCGTCTTGCCCATGCCGGGGCGCAGGCCGCCTTCCAGGCATTTGTCGAGGTAGGTCATGGCTTCGGCAGTGGCGTCGCTCAGCGGCACTTCGGTGGCGAGCAGGGCGGTCAGTGCGGCGCTCAAGGTGTCACCAGCGCCGATGTATTCGGTTTCGAACAACTCGAACTCGCCGCTGCCATAGATGGTGTCGGCCGAGGCCAGCACGTTTTCCACATGCTGGTGGTGCGTGGGAATGCCGGTGACCAGCACGAAGGGCACGTTTTTCTCGGCCGCCGCGCGGGCAATGTCGCGCGGCGTGGGTGGGCGCTCCGAGGTGCGGTCGGGCAGCAGCCAGCGCCAGAGCAAACCGTAAGCGCCCACCAACAAAGTTACCTGGGGCAGCAGCAGCTCCTGGTAGGCGTCGAGGTAGTCGTCGATCAGCTCGCCGTCCCACCAGGCCATGCTGCTCAGGTAGGCCACCACCGGCACTTCGGAGTAGTCGTTGGTGATTTCAGCGCACACGCGGATGTTCTCGATCGAGCCCAGAAAGCCGATTTTGATGGCCCGGATCGGAATGTCTTGCAGCACCGCCTGCGCTTGTTGTTGCACTGCGTCATCGGGCAGCGGGTAGAAATCGAGCGTATCGAGGGTGTCGCGCACCAGGCTGCCGGTGACCACGGTACAAGGGTGGGCGCCCATCGAGGCCACCGCGAGGCTGTCGCCATTGATGCCGCCTGCGCCGCTGGGGTCGTTGGCATTGATGCACAGCACGCTCACCGTATCGATGGAGGCGGCCAGGGTGCTCTCGCTGGCAATGGATTCGGGCACGGTCGGGGTGGTGGATGATGTCATAGGTCAAGGGTATATGGCACAGTGCCGCAAGAACCACAACCGGGGATGTTGAAAAGCTACAATCGTTGCATTCTAGGAAAAGGCTCGTTAAGCTTTTCAAAATTAGGAGCAGGGGCGACGGATGCAGTGTACGCGTTGTGGTGCAAAATGCGCCAAAAACGGGTACCGTTTTCGTCAAAAGAAACCGCATTCAAGGCGGTTCATTGTTTCGTGCGAACGGGGTGGGGAGGGGCGTTGTCCGCCTGTGCTGCCGCGTGCACCTGCATTTCATACATTGGTGAGGAGAGTGGCCGGTGACAGCATCCGCAGAAAACTTCAAAGTCCTGGTGGTGGACGACAGCAATACCATTCGCCGCAGTGCCGAAATCTTCCTCAAGCAGGGGGGCTACGAGGTCCTGCTGGCAGAAGACGGGTTTGACGCACTGTCCAAAATCAACGATTTCCGGCCGGACATGGTGTTTTGCGACATCCTGATGCCCAAGCTCGATGGCTACCAGACTTGCGCCATCGTCAAGCGCAACGAAGCCTTTGCTTCCACACCAGTGGTCATGCTCTCGTCCAAGGACGGCGTCTTCGACAAGGCCCGTGGCCGCATGGTGGGCTGCGAAGACTACCTGACCAAACCATTTACCAAAGACCAGTTGCTAGAAACCGTCGAGCGCTTTGTCGCCGTACGGTAAGGAGGGGTTGTGCCTATTCAAAAAGTGTTAATCGTGGATGACTCGAAAACCGAGTTGATGTTTTTGAGCGATCTGCTGGCGCGCCACGGCATGGCAGTGCGCACGGCGCAAAATTCCGAAGAGGCCATGCAGCGCCTGGCCGAAGAGCGCCCCGACCTGATTCTGATGGACGTGGTCATGCCCGGGCAGAATGGCTTTCAGCTCACCCGCTCGATCTCGCGCAACCCGGATTACGCCGACATCCCCATCATCATGTGTACCAGCAAGAACCAGGAAACCGACCGGGTCTGGGGCATGCGCCAGGGGGCCAAGGGTTATGTGACCAAGCCGGTGGATCCTGCCGAGCTCAAAGCCAAGATCGAGGCACTGGGATAAGGCATGGCACAACGCGAAGACCTACGAGATCTCCAGGCCCGATTGGCCGATCGCTTGAGCCAGGCGCGCACGCAGACAGCCGTCGGCGCCTCGTGGTTGGCAGTCAAAATCAGCCATCGCAACTTTCTGCTGCCTCTGAGCCAGTCCGGTGAAGTGGTGGGTTGGAGCGGCGTCGAGCCGGTGCCCTATACCAAGCCCTGGATGCTGGGAGTGACCAGTATCCGGGGCATTTTGTTGACCGTGGCCGATCTGGCCACCATGCTGGGCTTGCCGGTGGCGCGAAGCGAGCAGGTGTTTGCTGGTGCTTCGGTCGTGGCGCTCAACCCGATGATGGGTGTGAACGCAGCGCTGTTTGTCGAGCATCTGGAAGGGCTGCGTGGTGTCGCCGACTTTCAGCAATCGAGCGATGCACCCGAGGGTGCGCCCGAGTTCTACGGAGCGCTCTACACCACGGCTGGCGGCGAGCAATGGCAGGAATTGAACCTGCAGCTGCTGGCCAATGCGCCCGATTTCCTGGACATCACGGCCTAGGCCGGCTCCGAAATCGCCCGCCCACACTGACCCAAAACGAATCTGTATGTTTAGCAAACTCTTCAAACGCAAAGACGACACGCCGGAACCCGGCGTCAGTATCTTTCCCGATGGCGACCAGGTCATGCTCTCCGAAGGTTCCTCGACCGGCGACGCCATGGTGGCCGCAGCGGCTCCCGCTGCCAGCTCCAGCAACGACTACATGGAGCAACTGGTCGAAGGCGAAACCCGTGGCGACGACCTGGTAACCCTGCCCGTGCTGGGCACCGCGCCCGCTTCCAAACACCAGAAAACGCTGTTGGCGGTGGTGATCGGCGGCCTGGTGGTGTTCTTCGCGCTGGCCATGTGGGCCATCTTGCAATCGCGTACCGTCAGCAGCCAGTTGTCGGCCACCGGGCAGGCGCTGACCCAGTCGCAACGTCTGGCCAAATCGGTGGGCCAGGCACTCAACGGCGATGAGCAGGCATTCAATGACGTGGCTGACAGTGCCGCTGTGCTCAAGCAAAACGTGCTGGGCCTGAAGTCGGGCGACGATGCGCTGGACATCAAGGCGCTGGCTGATTCGTATGCGCCCATGCTCGATCCGCTGGTCGAAGACGCCAACCGCACCTCGGGCAAGAGCGACATCATCATCAAGCAAAAGGCCTCCCTGGTCTCGATGAACAAGGCCTTGCAAGCCATCCACAAGAACACCCAGAACCTGCTGGAGCTGAGTGAAGCCGTGGTCAGCCTGAAGCTGCAACAAGGTGCGCCTACCGCTGAAATCGCCGCTGCCAGCCAGCTGACCATGCTGACCCAGCGCATTGCCAAATCGGCCAGCGATTTCCAAGGTGGTGCCGGTGCCAGCGCCGAAGCGGTTTTCCTGCTCGGCAAAGACTTGAACACCTTCAAGGAAATCGTCGGCGGCCTGCTCAATGGCAGCAACGAACTGCGCCTGGGCGCAGCCCGCGACACCGCAGTGCGCGAAAAACTGCAAGCGCTGAGCAACCAGTACGAAGCCACGCTCAAGGACGGCTCGGCCGTGCTGGGCAACCTCAAGGGTATTTCCGAAGCGCGCGAAGCCGGCGTGTCCATCCAGGCTGCCAGCGAACCCATGCGCCAAGGCTTGGGCAACCTGCAGACCGAGCTGAACAGTGGTTCGAACCGCGTCTGGCTGTACCTGGTTGGCATTGTGCTGGCCGCTTTGCTGGTGGGTCTGGGCGGTTGGGGCCTGGTGCGTCTGCAACTGGTGGATTCTGCCAACCGTCGCCGCGCTGCTGAAATGCTGCAAGAAGACGCCAAGCGCCAGGAGCAAGAGGCCAAGCGCCTCAATGACGCCAACCAGGCCGCCATTTTGCGTTTGATGAACGAGCTGCAATCGGTGGCTGAGGGCGATTTGACGCAAGAAGCCACGGTGACGGAAGACATCACCGGCGCTATCGCCGACTCGGTGAACTACACCGTGGAAGAGCTGCGCATGCTGGTGGGCAGCGTGCAGAACACGGTTACCCGGGTGGCACAGACCACCTCGACGGTGGATTCCACCTCGACCGAACTGCTGGCCGCATCGACCGAGCAGCTGCGCGAAATTCGCGAAACCGGCAAGTCGATTCTGGACATGGCAACCCGCATTAACCAGGTGTCCTCGCAAGCGCAGGAATCGGCCTCGGTGGCGCGCCAATCGCTGCAAGCAGCCGAGTCGGGCCTGAAGGCGGTGGAAAACACCATCGGCGGTATGAACTCGATCCGCGACCAGATCCAGGACACCTCCAAGCGCATCAAGCGCCTGGGCGAATCCTCGCAAGAGATTGGTGAAATTACCGACCTGATCTCGGACATTACCGAACAGACCAACGTGCTGGCGCTGAACGCCGCCATCCAGGCCGCTTCGGCGGGTGAAGCCGGTCGCGGCTTCTCGGTGGTGGCCGAGGAAGTGCAGCGCCTGGCCGAGCGCTCGGCAGATGCAACGCGCCAGATCTCGGTGCTGGTGAAAGCCATTCAGACCGACACCCAGGACGCGGTGGCCGCTATGGAGCGCTCCACCCAGGGTGTGGTCGAAGGGGCCCGCCTGTCCGACAGCGCAGGTACCGCGCTGGCTGAGATCGACCGCGTGTCGCGTCGTCTGGCCGAGCTGATTTTGCAGATTTCGCGTTCGGCATCGGACGAGGCCGTGCAGGCCAACGAGGTGGCCGAAAACATCCAGCACATCTTCGCGGTGACGGAGCAGACCAGTGATGGCACCCGCACTACGGCACAACAGGTGCGTGAACTGTCGCAAATGGCGGAGGAGCTGCGCCAGTCGGTTGCGCGATTCAAGATCGCGTAACCCACACCTGTTGTTCATTTTTGACCCGCAATCGGGGACTGTTGCATGTCTATAGCTATCGAAAACAAAGCGGAAAACGCATTGCCAACAGATGAGAGGGATCTCGGGCCATTGGCATGGATCAGCGACGAAGTTCGTCGCTCGTTGGAGGGAATGGTCAAGGCGCTGCACCGCTTCACACGTGACGTGGAAGCGGCAGGCGCCTCCGACCTGGAGGCGATTGATAACACCGGTATTCGCGTAGCACGGCAAAACCTGCACCAGGTGCACGGCGCTTTGCAAATGGTCGGCGCCGACCAGGCGGCCCAGCTGGTGCAGATGATGGAAGCGGTGACCCAGCGCTTTGCGCAAAAGCCGCATCTGTGCACCGAAAAATCGATTGCGCTGCTCGAGCGCAGCTCGTTCGCCTTGCTCGAATACCTGAGCCATGTGCTCAAAGGCCGCGAGATCTCGTTCGTCGCCTTGTTCCCGCAATACAAAGAGCTGCAAGCGCTGCAAGGCGTGGAGCGCGTTCACCCGGCCGATCTGTGGCACGGCGATACGGCGCAACAAGAGCCGCAAACACCAGCGGCAACCGCGCTGGAGCTGGACCGTGGTGCCCGCGAGCGCCTGGATGCGGGCATGCTGCACATCATCAAATCGGCCGACAGCAATGCGGCCCGTGATTTGACCGCCGTCTGCCTGGGCATTGCCCAAGGCCAGACGCAGCCCCCATTGCGCTTGTTCTGGAAAGTGGCGGCCGGCTTTTTTGACGCGCTGGCCCACCAACTGCTGGCGGCGGATCTGTATGTCAAACGCTCGGCTTCGCGCGTCATCATGCAGTTCGCGCAGCAGGCCAAGGGCAGCACCGAGGTCGACCAGGCCTTGCTGCACGAGCTGAACTTCTTCTGCGCTGCAGCGCAAGGCAACGACGAAGAGCAGGCCAAGGCCCAGGTTTTGGAAGCCGTACGGGCCAGCCTCAAAACCGCTGAACTGCAAGGCGTGAACTACGCCCAGGAGCGCTTTGGCTTGTACGACCCGGCAGTGCTGGCGCAAGCGCGCAAGCGCATTGAGTCGGCGGCCGAGCTCTGGTCCTCGCTGGCCGATGGCGATCGTTACAAGATCAAGCCGGTGGCCGACCAGTTCCACCTGATCCGCGAATCGCTGCACAAGCTGCACATTGGTGCCGAAGAGCTGGGCGCTGCGCTGGGCCGTGTGGCCGAGCACTTGCTCTCGACCAGCGCCGTGCCGTCGGCGCCACTGGCCATGGAAGTGGCCACGGCCATTCTTTATTTACAGGCCAACCTGGAATCGCTCGACGTCAAACCGGCAGTGATGCGCGAGCGCGCTGACCGTCTGTCGCAGCGTCTGGACCACGTGCTCTCGGGCCAAGCGCCCGAGCCGCTGGAGCCCTGGGTGGAAGAGCTGTACCGCAAGGTCAGCGACCACCAGACCATGGGTAGCGTGGTGGACGAGCTGCGTTCCACCTTGGGCGAAGTCGAAAAACACCTCGACCAGTATTTCCGCCATCCGGAAGACGTGTCCATGCTGGGCTCGGTCACCGGCTCCATGTCGCAAATGCGTGGCGTACTCTCGGTGCTGGGGCTGGACCAGGCTTCGGCCGCCACGCAGCATTTCCGCGGCGTGGTCGAGCAATTGGCCGTGGGTCAGGTTGCCGACGAAGACAAGCCGGCCGTGTTCGAAAAACTGGGCAACAGCTTGGGCGCCTTGGGCTTCCTGCTCGACATGCTGGGCTACCAGCGCACGCTGGCACGCAAGCTGTTTGTGTTTGATGCCGCCAGCGGCGAGCTGCGCATTGTCATGGGCACGCAAAAGCCCGGCGATGTGCCGCCTCCTGCGCCTGTCGTCGTCACGCCGCCAGTGGCTGCGCCCGCACCTGCCTTGCAGGCCGTGGCGGCCGAAGTGCCAGCCGATGAAGAACTCGACGATGAGCTGCTCGACATCTTCCTCGAAGAGGCGCAAACCGTGGTGCAAACCGGCGGCCAGGCGCTGCAGACCTTGCGCCGCGAACCCGGCGATAACGAAGCCCTGACCACCGTACGCCGCGCTTTCCACACGCTCAAGGGCAGCTCGCGCATGGTGGGCTTGATGCAGTTTGGCGAAGCAGCCTGGTCGATGGAGCAGGTGCTCAACCACTGGCTGGCCGAGCACAAGCCGGCTGACCCCGCCTTGCTGGCGCTGAGCACCGAAGCCCTGAACGGCTTTGGTCGCTGGGCCGAAGACATTGGCGCCGAGCGCAACTCCACCTGGAACCCTGACATCTTCCGTATCTCGGCCGATGCCATGCGCCTCGATGGCACGCATATCCCGCTGGTCATGCCCGCACATGTACAAGAGGGCGAGGCGCCTGAAGCCGCCGTGGCCGATCAGCCCGCTGAACTGGCGCCGGTAGAGGCCACTGCGGCCGAGCCAGAGCGCACCATGATGCTGGAGCTGCCCGAGCTGTCGCTCGATGACGAACTCACATCGCAGCCCTCGCCACTGGCCGAAGCGGGCGCAGAGCTGCCAGCCCAAGTGCCTGCAGCGCAAGAGGCCACACTCGATTTCAGTGATGTCGAACTGCCGGTGGCGGCCAGCCCCGAGGCTGCGCCCCAGGCTTTGTCTTGGCCGCTGGACAACATCGATCTGGAGCTGAAGCCCGCCGTCGAGGAGCCAGAGCCTGTCACTGCCGATGCGGTGCCTGCAACCGCCCCAGAAGGCGCTGAAGAAGTCGACTTTGCCGAGTTCGCCCAGGCCATGGCCGAAGGCGATGCCGCTGCACCTAAGCCAGAGCCTGCGCCAGTGCAGCCGCTGGATATGGGGGTAGGTTTTGTCAGTGTGGATGACAGCGTTGCCTTCATCGATGCCGACGAAGAGCCAGCGCCTGCGGCCGACATGACGCCTTCCGAGCTGACGGCGCTGGAGGCCGTGGTGCCCGAAGCGACGCCTGCCACGCTGGCCAAATTGCCCGTCGATTTGCCGTCGCTCGATCTGGTCAGCGACACCGAAGCCGTGGCAGAACCAGCGCCAGAACCTGTCTCGGCGCCTGCTGCCGAGCCCGTGATGCAGGCAGACGCCGCGTTGGCCGCAGACGGCTCCGACGGCGAAGCACCCGCGAACGCACTGGGTGTCAACTCGGCGCTGTTCAATGTTTACCTGACCGAGGCCGAAGACTGGTCGCACAGCCTCGAAAAAGTGCTGCTGCAATGGGGCGAGCAGCCGAACAAGGCTTTCCCCGACGATGCCATTGCCTATGCGCATTCGCTGGCAGGCAGCTCGGCCACCGTGGGCTTCGGCTCGCTGTCCGAGCTGGCCCGTGCTACCGAGCATGCGCTGGCCCATGTGCAACACGCTTCGCAGCCCGAAGTGGCCTGGCTCAACACTTTCCAGGCCTCGGGCTCGGAAATCCGCAAGCTTCTGCACCAGGTGGCGGCCGGCTTTGTCAAGCCTGCCAACGAGATCGTGCTGCACGATCTGCAAGCCATTGCGCACCTGGAGATCGACTCTGCGCTGCACCCGCCTTACGAGGCAGCCGATGCGCCCATCAGCGATCTGCAAGGTCTGGAGCTGGACGAGCAGCAGCCCAATTCGCGCCTGGCCGCACTGGAGCCTGTGCCTGAGCTGCCCGTGGCAGCGCATGCGGCAGACCACGCGGTTGAAGTGGTCGATGTGATCGACCCCGATCTGTTCCTGATCTTCGAGGAAGAAGCGCAAGAACTGCTGCCCAAGCTGGGCTCGGCGCTGCGCGAATGGTCGAGGGATCCGAACTACCTGCCGCCACGCGGCGAGGTGCTGCGCCATCTGCACACGCTCAAGGGCAGTGCGCGCCTGGCTGGTGCCATGCGCCTGGGCGAAATGGCCCACCGCATGGAGTCCGAGGTCGAGGACATCGGCACCGAGCACCTGACCACGCAAGACATCGAAACCCTGCTGGGCCGCTACGACAGTTTGCAGACCGAGTTCGTCGGCCTGCAGCAGCGTGGCAACCAGGTGCTGGCCGAAGGCGCTTTGCCGCAAACCGCAGCTGCCGCTACCGATATGAGTGCCGTGGTGGCCGAAGTGGTGGCCAGCGCGCCGGTGCCGCAAGAGGAAAGCGAAGAGGTCGTCAGCGCCGAAGAGGCCGAGGCCGCCGTTTCTGGCGTACACCACAAGCCGCTGGTGCTGCGCATGGCGCCTGTGCGTGTGGCCGCCGGCCAGTCCGTGCGCGTGCGCTCGCAGCTGCTCGACCGCCTGGTCAACGAGGCTGGCGAGGTGCTGATTGCCCGCTCGCGCCTCGACATGCGCTTGTCCAACATCCGCTCGTCGATCAAGGACATGTCGGCCAACCTGGAGCGTCTGCGCAACCTGTTGCGCGATGTGGAAGTGCAGGCCGAATCGCAGATGCAGTCGCGCATGGCGCAGGCCAAGGACACCGATTCCGGCTTTGACCCGCTGGAGTTTGACCGCTTTACCCGCGTGCAAGAGCTCACGCGCATGATGGCCGAATCCGTCAACGACGTGGGCACGGTGCAGCGCAATCTGCAGCGTACCGCCGAAGGCGCGGAAGACGACCTGATCGCCCAAGGCCGCCAGGCCCGCGAGCTGCAGCGCGATCTGCTGCGCACACGCATGGTGGAGTTTGATTCGGTCTCCGAGCGTCTGTACGCCATCGTGCGCCAGATCTCGAAAGAGCTGGGCAAACAGGTCAAGCTCGACATCACGGGCGGCGCCATCGAAATCGACCGTGGCGTGCTCGACCGCGTCACGCCCGCGTTCGAACACTTGCTGCGTAACAGCGTGGCCCACGGCATTGAATCGCCGGAGCAGCGCAAAAAGCAAAGCAAACCGCTCATCGGCACGATCACGGTCGATGTCAAACAAGAAGGCAATGACATTGCCGTCTCGTTCAAGGACGATGGCGCTGGCCTGCAGCTGGAGAAAATTCGCCAGAAGGCGGTCAACTCCGGCCTGATCACCGCCGAAGAAGCGGTCGATGTGCAAAAGGCTGCGCAGCTGATCTTTGCGCCCGGTTTCACCACTGCATCGGCGGTATCCGACATCTCCGGCCGCGGCATCGGCATGGACGTGGTGCGCACCGAGATCCAGTCGCTCGGTGGCCACATCGTCACCACCTCGGAGCAGGGCAAGGGCACGACCTTCCAGATGGTCATGCCGCTGACCACGGCGGTGACGCAGGTGGTGATGATGCGCGCAGGCGATATCAAGTTCGGCGTGCCGGCCAACCTGGTCGAATACGTGCGCCGCGTGTCGCAAGAGTCCATCGACGCTGCACACGCCAGCGGCATTTACCGGGACAACGAGGACGAGCTGCCGTACTACTTTGCCGGCGCCTTGCTGCAAGGTGATCTGCGCAGCCGCGAAGCACCGGAAAAGACCAGTGCTGTCGTCATCCTGCGCTCGGCGGCCAAGCGCGTGGCCGTGCACGTGGACGAAGTGCTGGGCAACCAGGAAGTCGTGGTGAAGAACCTTGGCCCGCAGTTGGCGCGTCTGCCCGGCTTGGCCGGCATGTCCGTGCTGGCATCGGGTGCGATTGTGCTGATCTACAACCCGGTCGCCCTGTACACCGTGTATGGCAAGCAAGTGGCCGAGCGCATTGCCCAGGCCCAACTGCACCCCGAAGTGGCCAATGCACCGGTGCGTGCACTGGCAGAGCAAGTGGTGCAAACGCCGCTCGTGCTGGTGGTGGACGACTCGATCACGGTGCGCCGCGTCACGCAGCGCCTACTGCAGCGCGAAGGCTACCGTGTGGCTTTGGCGGCTGATGGTTTGCAGGCGCTGGACCGCTTGCGCGAAGAGCGTCCAGTGATGGTGCTCTCCGACATCGAGATGCCGCGCATGGACGGCTTTGAGCTGGTCAAGGAAATCCGTTCCGACGACGCGCTCAAGGACTTGCCGGTGGTGATGATCACCTCGCGCATTGCCGACAAGCACCGCGAGCACGCGGCCGCACTGGGCGTAGACCACTACCTGGGCAAGCCTTACGCCGACGAAGTGCTGTTGTCCCTGGTGCGCCAATACGCGCTCGACAGCGAAATCAAGGCGGCCGACGCGGCTGCTGAACCAGGCGCTACGCTGCACTAAGCAGCCGCTGGCTCCCGTCACCCGGAAAGGGCTGCAGTGATGCAGCCCTTTTTGTTGTTGTGCGGGCCATTGGTCAGCGGGCATGGCAAGAGCAGACAGTGATCCGCTGCGTCGCCCTGCCGTCCAAGCGCATGGCCAAGAAGACCGCCATTCCGGCTGTCATTGTGCGAAAAGGGCTGTTTGGCTGCCCGTACAATGCCCGCATGAGCGCTGCCACTGAGACGACCGACTCCCTGAACCTGACCCACCACTTCCTCATTGCCATGCCCGGCATGGAGGACGATCTGTTTGGTCGCAGTGTCGTCTACGTCTGCGAACACAGCGACAAAGGGGCGCTCGGCATCATCATCAACAAGCCATCGGACATCACCATGGGCAAGCTGTTCGACAAGGTCGATCTGCCGCTGCGCCGCGAAGACCTGCAGGAATCACCGGTTTTCCAAGGCGGCCCCGTGCATACCGAGCGCGGCTTTGTGTTGCACGACCGCATTGTGCTGGATGTCAGCGCGGGCGATGAATCCGCTTACGCCTCTACGCTCACCATCCCTGGCGGGTTGGAGATGACCACCTCGCGCGATGTGCTTGAAGCCCTGTCCACCGGCGCGGGGCCTCGGCGCGTGCTGGTGTCGCTGGGCTATTCGTCTTGGGGTGAAGGCCAGCTCGAATCCGAAATCAGCGAGAACTCCTGGCTCACCGTGCCCGCACAAACGGGCGTGATCTTCGATACCCCCATCGAGCAGCGTTACGACAGTGCGCTCGGCCTGCTGGGCGTGCAAACCTGGGCGCTGTCTGCCGCCGCGGGGCGTGCCTGATGCTGACTGAAGCAGCGCACATGCAAAGCTTTCTGGCTTTTGACTATGGCATGAAGCGCACCGGCGCCGCCTACGGTACGCGCATGCTGGGCACGGCGCGGCCCTTGCCCACCATTAACGCCGAGGGCAAGGCCCGGTTTGTGCCCATGGAGCAGCTCATCAGCCAGTGGCAGCCCGATGCGCTGGTAGTGGGCGTGCCCTATCACCCCGATGGGGCACCGCACGAAAACACCACCAATGCTCTGCGCTTTGCCCGCCAATTGCGGGGGCGTTTCGGCCTGCCGGTGTTCGAGGTGGACGAGCGCTACAGCACCACCGAAGCCCTGGCCAATGGCGCGCGCGACGCCGACGCGGCCTCGGCCTGTATCATCCTGGAGCAGTTCATGCGCAGCCTGGACTTGCCCGCTGCCGCACCGCCTGGTGCCGATCAAAACGACTGAACCAGCATGCCCGGATTGCATCGCAAAGTCATTGGCGTGGTTCGCCTGGGGCGGCTGGGCGTGCACATTGTTGCTGGCGTTGTCACCGTCTGGAGCCGCTTTGGCCGGCTGGACCACGAGCAACGCAACCGCGCCGTCGAGCGCTGGGCGGGTCAGCTCTTGCGCCATGCCGGCGTAGAGCTGCAAGTGCACGGCCAGGTGCCATCAGGTGGGCCGCTGCTGCTGGTGGCCAACCACTTGTCGTGGCTGGATATTCCGGTCATCCATGCCAGCCAGCACTGCCGCTTTGTTTCCAAATCCGATGTCAAAGCCTGGCCGGTGATTGGCGGCCTGGCCAGCGCGGCAGGCACCTTGTTCATCGAGCGCACCTCGCGCCGCGATGCCATGCGCACTGTCACCCGCATGGAAGAGGCCATCCGCAAAGGCGACATGGTGGCTGTATTCCCCGAAGGCACGACAGGCGATGGCGCTGAACTGCTGCCATTTCACGCTAACTTGCTGCAAGCTGCTATTGCCGCGGAGGCCGCCGTACAACCCATGGGCTTGTGCTTTTACGACAAGCGGACCGGCGAGCGCAGCCCAGCGCCCAGTTATGTGGGCGACGAAAGCCTGCTTGGCTCTATCTGGCGTACGGTGACCGCGCCACCTTTGGTAGCGCAATTGCACTACGGCGATCCGCAAGACGCGCAAGGCCGCAGTCGCCGAGAGTGGTCGGACGCACTTTATGACGAAGTGGATAGATTGCGCCAGGTTAAGCGCTGATAGCGCTTAGTAGGCGTATTTTGTCGAGGACTGCCGAGCCGTGTCGGCTCAGGCTTGCTCGTTGCTGAAGCGCACCAGGTTGACCGGTTGCGCCCTTAGCCCCACGCGGCTGCCAATCTCGTGGTTCCACTGGCTGGGCACCTGGGCGTAGACTTGGCGCTGGTCATCCAAAGCCAAGGTGTAGAGGTATTGCGAGCCGCGAAAGGATTTGCGCAGCAAAACCCCTTGGTAAGGCGAGTTGGCATCTACCACCACTTCGTTGGCGCGCAGCAGCACATCGCAAGCCGGCTCAGCTTGCTGGGTTGCAATGGCGCCCAGTGGCGTTTGCAGTTGCCAGCCTTGCGGGCCTTGCTCAGGCCGGCCCGGCACAAAGGCGCCGTGGCCGATAAAGTCCGCCACAAAGCGCGAGGCTGGCTGCCGGTACAAGGTGGCGGCATCGGCCCACTGGTGCAGGTGGCCCAGCTCCATCACGCCGATCTGGTCGCCAATGGCAAAGGCTTCCAGCTGGTCGTGTGTCACAAACAAGGCGGTGGCCTGGGCGGCTTTGAGAATATCGCGCAGCTCGTGCGCCAGGCGCTCGCGCAGATCGACATCGAGGTTCGAGAACGGCTCATCCAACAGCATCAGCTGGGGCCGGGGCGCCAGCGCGCGGGCCAGCGCCACGCGCTGCTGCTGGCCGCCCGAGAGCTCGTGCGGGTAGCGCTGCGCACTGCCTTCCAGGCCCACCATGGCTAGCACCTCGCGCACACGCTGTTCTTGCTCGACCTTAGGCAGTTGGTGGATACCAAAGGCCACGTTCTTGCCCACGCTCAGGTGCGGGAAGAGGGCGTAGTCCTGGAACACCATGCCAATGCGGCGCTTCTCGGGCGCCAGGCTGCCAGCGCTGGAGCTGACGATGGCGCCGCTCAGGCGGATCTCGCCCTGGCTGATGGGCTCCAGCCCGGCCACGGCGCGCAGCAAGGTGGTTTTGCCGCAGCCCGATGGCCCGATGAGCACGCCAATATCGCCCACCTGCAGCTGCAGCGACACCTGTTTGACGGCGGCTTGCGCGCGTCCGGCGTAGCGCACCTCGAGTTGGGAGACCTCTAGAAACATGGCGCGTATTGTAGGCGGCGCCCAGCCCGGCGGGTGGCCGCAGAGTAGAATCGCCAGCTTTTATTCAGGCTGATTCGCATTTGCAAAACCTCGCCCGCCTACGCCGCCAGTGCCTGCTTTTCCTAGTCGCTATTGCCCTGGTGCTGCCGGTTCTCACCGTTTTCAGCGCCTGGCTGCCGGGGTTCGGTAACGAGGCCGATGCCTTTGCCATCGTGCGCGAAATGTTCGCCACGGTGCTGCCCGGTTATCTGCGCACCACGGTTGCGCTGGGGTTGATGGTGGCGGTGGGCGCCGCTTTGGTGGGGACGGTCTGCGCGGCGCTGGTCACTTTGTTCGATTTTCGCGGCCGCAAAACCCTGGAATGGTTGTTGTTGTTGCCGCTGGCCATGCCTGCTTACGTCACGGCCTATGCCTATACCGACTTTCTACAATTCAGCGGTCCCTTGCAAGTAGGCTTGCGCTCCGCGTTCGGGCTGGAAGGGCGGCTGCTGCCCGAGATTCGCTCGCTCGGCGGCGCGGTTCTGGTGTTTGTGGTGGCGCTTTACCCCTATGTTTATCTGCTGGCGCGCACGGCTTTGTCGGAGCGCGCTGCACACCTGATGGAAGCGGCACGCCTGCTGGGCGCACCCATGGCCAGGCGCGTTCGTACCATCGCCTTGCCAATGGCGCGGCCGGCCGTGGTGGCTGGCGTAGCCCTGGTGCTGATGGAAACCTTGGCCGACTTTGGCGTGGTCAGCTACTTCGGCATCCAGACCTTCACCACCGGCATCTACAAAGCCTGGTTGTCGATGGAAAACCGCACCGCTGCCGCCCAATTGGCCACCATGCTGCTGGTGTTGGTGCTGGTGGTGCTGCAGCTTGAGCTGCGCGCCCAGCGCCGCATGCGCTTTGCCGGCACGGGTGTAGGCCGCGCTGGCTCGGCCGAGGCGCAGCCGCAACGCTTGAGCGGTTGGCGCTGTGCACTGGCCTGGTTGCTGTGTGGATTGCCGGTGGTGCTGGGCTTTGTGGCTCCCGTGCTCTTCATGCTGCGGCCGCTGGCGGCCGATTGGTCGGTGATTCCGCTCGATCGTTTTGTGCAATGGGCCGCCAACAGCATCCGCTTTGGTGCCATCACCGCCGTGCTGGCGGTGGCGATTGCCTTGCTGGCGGCCTATGCAGCGCGCCGCAGCCGCGATTGGTTGACCCGGGCCCTGGTGGCATTGATCAGCCTGGGCTACGCCGTGCCGGGCGCGGTCATCGTGGTCGGCCTGCTGCTGCCGGTGGGCTGGGTGCAGCAATGGGCGCCGCAATGGGGCTTCCCGGCCTGGATCACCGCTACCGCGGCGGGCATCATCTGGGCCTATCTGGTGCGCTTTACCGCGATTGCGCTGCAAAGCCTGCAAAGCGGCTACACGCGCATTCCGACCAGCCTCGACGAATCGGCGCGCATGCTGGGCACGGGTGGCCTGGGCTTGCTGCTGCGCGTGCACTTGCCCTTGCTGCGCCGCTCGGTCTTCACGGCGGCATTGCTGGTGTTTGTCGATGTGATGAAAGAGCTGCCCGCCACCATGGTGCTGCGCCCTTTCAACAGTGATACCTTGGCCGTTGTGGCCTACCAGTTGGCGCGCGACGAGCGCTTGGGCGAGGCGGCCTTGCCATCGCTGGCGCTGGTTTTGGTGGGTTTGGTGCCGGTCGTGCTGCTGATCCGTACTATTCGTTCGGATAGGAAGTAATCACGTTTGATCTACATCAAGCTTGAATTGTTTGCTAGCGTAAAATTACCAATGATGTAACTTTTATTTGCAATCAACACATTTTGCATTATTTTTTACGGTTGATTGCTTTCTATAATCCGGGCGAAAATCAGCAACAGGTGCTCGGCGAGCGGCACCGGTTTTTTTGCTGCCTGCTTCGCCGTTCAAGACCCTGCCGCACAGCGGCAACGCACGCGTGTCCCAACCAAGCTTTGTTCTGGAAACAGACAACTGGGGTGTTGCCTATGGCGACAAGGTCGTCCTTTCGGCCATCCACCTCCAAATCTCCCCGAAAACGATCACGGCCCTGATGGGGCCTGGCGGTGCTGGTAAATCCAGCCTGCTGCGCAGCCTGGCGGGCGTCAACAACGACAACACCCGCTTTCGCCAATGGGGCGAGGTGCGCTACCTCGGCCAGCCGCTGACGGACGACAACCGCCCCCGCATGGTGCGCCAGCACGCGCGCCTCATGCTGGCCACGGTGCAGGAGTCGCTCACCGAGTTCCAGCGCCACGGCCAGCAGTCGCTGCAAGAGCGCCGCGAATGGTGCGAGGCCTTTTTGGAGCGCATGGGCTTCTCGGAGCTCAAAGCCGCCCTCAACAAGCCCGCCGTCGAGCTGCCTGCCGTGCAGCAACGCGCCATTGCCATCTTGCGCGAAGTGGCAGCGGATCCGGCTTTGCTGATGGTCGACGAGCCCACCGCTGATCTGGACGAGTACGACGCCTACCTACTGCTCGAGCTGCTCAAGCGCGTGGCGCAAGAGCGGGCGGTGTTGCTGGTCACGCACAACCAGCGCCATGCGGCAGCCATTGGGCAGCGCGTGCTGCTGTTGGCTGGCGGCACGATCCAGGAATCAAACACGGCCGAGGCGTTTTTCTCGGCCCCTTACTCGCCCGCAGGCCAGCAGTTTGTGCGCAGCGGCAGTTGCGCCGTGGTCACGCCCGAGCTGTCGGTCGAAGAGGCCATGCAGGCCGAGCCGGTAGCCGAAGCGGCGGCGCCTCCCGCAGCCACGGCGGCCCAGGTGGCACGCCAAGGGCAGCGGGCCGTCTTGCCCGACCTGGCGCTGGCCAGCCCGGTGTTGCCAGCAGAAGAATTTGTTTCCGATTCGCGTGGCCCCCGCGGCTTTGCCTGGCTGGTGCCGGGCAAGCTGGCCGGTACGCCATTGCCCGGTGTGGTGAACGATATCGATATCGACCTCAAGGCGCTCAAGCGCTGCGGCGTGACGGTGCTGATCTCGCTCACCGAAAAAGACGTGGACCAGGCTGCGCTGGCACGCAACGGCATGCGCAATGTGCACCTGCCCGTCTACGACCGCGAGCCGCCTACGGTGTCGCAGCTGCAAATGCTGATGCTCAAGATGAAGCGCTTGCTACTGGGTGGCGAAGTGCTGGCCGTGCACTGCCTCGCCGGCCTGGGCCGTACCGGCACGGTGCTGGCGGCTTGGTTGGTGTTTGAAGGCATCACCGCTGAGGCCGCGCTGCAGCGGGTGCGCGCAATCGAATCGCAGTATGTGCAGTCGGAGCTGCAAGAGAACATTCTCTTTGCCTACGAAGCCATGCTGCTGGAAAAAATGGGTTAGTGCTGGCGGCGGTGGTGCAGGACCGGCGGTCGCCGCCTGCCACTGCGGGCCAGCGGTTTACAAGAAAGGAACCACAGATGTCGATGGATGCTGTTTTACAAAAAGTCGCCTCGTTCGTACCAGAATGCTTGGCTGCCGGCTATGTCGATGTGGCCAGCGGCATGCTGCTGGGCATTCGCACGGTGGATTCGCACCCCCGTGAAGTGATTGACCTGGTGGCCGCTGCCACGGCCGATCTGTTCAACGGCCCGAACGTCTCGATGATCGAGCGCATGTTCAAAAAATCCCGTGGTCTGCAAGACGACGGCCACCACTACTTTCAGGAAATCATCGTCAACAGCGACAACCTGATCCACGTCTTCATCCGTGGCAAGGGCAACCCCGAGTACGTGGCCGTCTTCGTCTGCCGCCGCACGGCCAACCTCGGCATGGCGCTCACCAAAGCGCGCATCATCATGCCCGAGCTCGAAGCAGCCTTGTAATAAGATGGGGGCCATGTCGCAAGCCCCCGTCACCATCTATCACAATGCGCGCTGCAGCAATTCGCGCGGCGCGCTCGCCCTTTTGCAAGAGCGCGGCATCACGCCGCAGATTGTGGACTACCTCAAAGAGCCGCTCAGCGCCGCACAACTCACGGCGCTGATGGCGCAATTGGGCCTGCCGGTGCGCGAGGTCATGCGCAGCAAAGAGGCCATCTACCAAGAGCTGGGCCTGGCCGACGAGGCGCTCAGCGATGCTGAGCTGATCGCTCAGATCGCCGCTCACCCGGTGCTGCTCAACCGCCCGATCGTGGTCACTGGTAAAGGCGCCAAGCTGTGTCGGCCGCCTGAGCTGGTGCTCTCCCTCCTGTAAGGCTGGTTGTTGGATGGGCCGCTTCCTCCAACAACCTCCCATCCGCAGCGGATAAGCCATGCTGCGCGTCACCGTACTGTCCGGCCTGGGCCACACCATCGCGGTGGCGGTCTCCTTGCTGGTGTACGTGCTGGCCACCCGCGCCGGTCAGCAGCGCCGCCACCCCGCCTCGGCCATTGGCTGGGTGCTGGGCATGCTGACCTTCCCCTATCTGTTTTTGCCGCTGTTCCTGCTGTTCGGGCCGCGCAAGGCGGTGCGCCCGCCCGCGCATCGCGTGCCGTTGACCGAAGCCGCGCTGCGCCGCTCGGTGCCTGCCGAAGTGCCGCTGTGGGCCGGCCAACTGCTGGCCAGCATGGAGTTGGACAGCGCCCAGACCAATGTACACGCGCAGTTCCACAGCGACGGTCTGCAATCACTGCAAGCGTTGTTGGCGCTTGTCCAGGCTGCGCAGCGCAGCATAGACATCAGCACCTACGTCTTTGGCAACGACGTGGTGGGCCGCCAGCTCATCGTGGCCTTGCAGCAAGCGGCGCAGCGCGGCGTGAAAGTGCGCTTGCTGCTGGACGGCATTGGCTGCTGGCGCTTGCTGCCCGCCCATTTGCGCCGCATGCGCCGCGCGGGCTTGCTGGTGCGGCGCTTCATGGTGCCGCTGCTCTTTACCCGTGGCAGCAGCAACCTGCGTAACCACCGCAAACTGGCGGTGGCCGATGGCGTCTTGCTGTGGAGCGGCGGGCGCAACCTGGCTGACGAGTATTTTTTGCCCAGCGCACAAGGCAAACCGCCATGGCTGGATCTGAGCTTCAGCCTGCAAGGCGCCTTGGCTGGCGTGGTGGCTGCACAGTTTGAGGCCGACTGGCGCGCTGCACGCGGCCGCCGGCGGCCCATGTGGCTGGCACCGGCGCTGCCTCTGGGCGGTGGACACCAGCACTGGGCGCAGTGGGTACCCAGCGGCCCCGACCACCCGGACGACTGCCTGCATGCGCTCTACATGGCGGCGGCTTTTCATGCGCGCAGCAGCATCACCTTGGTCAGCCCGTACTTTGTGCCGGACGACGCTTTGCTCGAAGCCTGGTGCCTTGCCTGCCGACGCGGCGTCAAATTGCGCGTGCTGGTGCCGCAGCAATCCAACCACCGTCTGGCTGACTGGGCCCGCGAGCGCTCATTGCGGGCGCTCGCGCAGGCGGGCGCCGAGGTTCGCGTCTGCCGCGACATGGTGCATGCCAAGCTGGTCATCATCGACAACAGCGTGGCCTTGTGCGGTTCTGCCAACTTGGACGGGCGCAGCCTGTTTCTCAACTATGAAGCCATGACCGCTTTCTACAGCCCGCCAGAAATCGACTGGCTGCAACAGTGGAGCGATGCGCTGGCTAGCAGCAACCCCGCCTACCAGCCCAAACCACCGAGCTGGTGGCGCGATGTGGCCGAAGGCCTGGTGCGGGCGGTGGCTTTTCAGCTCTGAACCCGGAGAGCCCATTGCGCCAGGCAAAGGGCAAGTCAGCCACTATTTCTTGGGCTGCTGCTCGGGGTAGCAAACCGCCAAGCTCGTCCACTGGTTTTGCGCTTGGCAAAACACCTCTTGCCGACCCGTCAAACGGTCTACGCGCACTGATTTGTCGCTGGTGTACTCATAGCGGAAAAAAGCCGCGCCTATCACCAGCGCCAGCAACAACAAAACAGCACGCAAGAGCCAGCGGGCATGGGTCTTCACAAGCAACTTTCAGGACAAAACGGCAGTTTAGCTTGGGCGCTGGCAAGGGGGCCGATTGCAAACCCGCCCGCTGCTGATCACTTGGTAACGGACGGCGCTTGCGCTGCCAGCTGCAGCATATGTTGCTTCAGCTCCAGTTCGGCCAGGCGCAAACGCTCGAACTGCGCCGAGCCCCGCAGCGGCTCGAGCTGGTGCAAACCGCTGATCTCCTGCACCAGGCGTTGAATCAAATAGTCCAAGCGTAGGCTGGTGGGTGCGGTGGTGACCATAAGGCATCCTTTCTCGCAGAAATCCCTGCGCTGGCTCATGCCTGGGCAATCTAGCACGCGGTATTCGTGCTTGTCTTGCTTGGTTGTATGGGCAATTGATAATTGATGTGCCGAATAAGCATCGCGGCGCTGCCGAATAGAGGCAGACCGAGGCGAGGAAAGCCCATGGAGGTGATACAAATCACCACAAATTTACCGGGCCAGCGGTAGTTGGCGCAGCAGCTGAAACCTGCATCTTGGCTACTAGGCAGAGCTTGTGAGAAGCTCGGTAGCGCCTGATGGCCAAAAAATCCCGGAGCAAAAAGCGGCGGCATGCGCTTTGCCCCCGTGTTGTCCCGGTTCTGAAATTTATTCAACGTTGAGGATCGGCCATCAACGGGTCGATGGGCCTTCGAGATTTCACTGACGGTGCAGCCACCCTTATTGCTGGGGTTTCCCGGTCACTCCGGCCGTGGCATCTGTGCGAAATTTACGGATTGCGTTGCCGTACTCCGCTTCAATAGCGGTACATGGAATGGGTAGATGGTCTCCGTCTTTGAAGATGCCATAGCCATATTTCGAATACATCAAACCCACCTGGATCAACGGCCCAACGGGTATGCGACCACAGCCCCGAAAGCCGATATAGCGCGATGACCGTTCGGCAGATCGAAAGACATCATGGATACCGTCGTGGATTTCAGTGCCAGTCGTGTCCAAGCCATGTTCATCGGGAAGAAACAACCCGAATCTGTAGCTGAAAGTACCGTCGGTATTTAGGTACACCGCTTGAACGTCGCAGTTGTTCTCGACCTCTTTCAGGTGGACTTTCACTCGGGCAGACTGCAGCTCCAGATATCGACCGAAAACATACCAGTCGTAGCTGTGTCGGCGCAGCATGTCCGTTCGGTCGAGTGCTTCCCCATCTGTGCGTAATGAATTCGGCATCATTTACCCTGCTTTTTTTAGAGATGATAAAGCCCGGTGACCGTGCGGCACTGCCCGAGTCATGGAGCTCACCGGGCAGCGCAGCCCAGAATCCACCAATGAATGGGGAACGATGCCCCGTGGACTTGAGCCTTTCTTCATGGACAGATAAGTCAGCGCCAGCACCTGGCCGCAGCAAATGGCTCGAGTGACCGTCGCCCATGTGTCCGGTTCAGTTTGGTTCAATCGCTGGGACGCTGCGTGGAATACAGGCCGCCCCGTCGTTGTGCTTATCCCCAGCAGCTTTGCCAGAGTGCTTGTATTGCTTCACCAAGGTGTCCGAGAGCGGCATTGCTGGCATGTCGTATCTGTTGGTACGCGAACTGCCAACAAAAGTACCAGCAAAATGTTGGCATGTCTAGAGATCGTATGAGACAACGCTAGACAACAAAAAACCCGCAACGCTAATAAGCATGCGGGTTTTGAGCGCTTGCGAGACTGTCTGAAATCTTCACATGGTCCCCCCGACAGGAATCGAACCTGTATCTAGCGCTTAGGAGGCACTCGTTCTATCCATTGAACTACGAGGAGGGTGACCAGCGGCTATTGTAGGGGCTGGCAGGGCGCGGTCGGAGAAAACTGCGCTCTGCGTGCATGCCAGCCTTATTCGTAGCGCAGTGTGTAGATCAGGTCCAGCGCGCTGGTGGTGCCGGCGGAGCCGCGCAGCTGCAGGTTGCGGGTGAAGTCGTAGAAGATGTAGAGCGCGCCCAGTGTGCCGGCCAGGCCGGCTTCGTAGGTCACGTACAGGTCTTTCGACAGGCGCTTGCCCAGTGAGAGGCTGCCGCCGTTGGCGTCGTCACCACCAAAGCCGATCTCGTCCAGCCCCAGGCTTTGGGCGATGTTGCCGGTGAGGCTTTCGCCCGAGCCGCCGCCCAGCAGCGCCAGCGCGGCCTGCTGCATCATGGCGCTGTTGGCGCCGCCTCCGGCCGGGTCGCGGCCCATGACCACCCAAGAGATTTTCTCGGCATCGGGCATCACCGGGTCGGAGTACAGGTTGACGCGCGGCGCCATGGCCGAGCCGGTCACTTGCACGCCGGCCTTGACGGCGATGTTCGGGCGCAGCGCCAGAATGTCGAGCGAGGGGTTGTTGTAGGGGCCGTTAAAGCGGATCAGCCCGGTTTCCACGTTCAGCACCTGGCCCCAGGCGCGGTAACGGCCTTCGACGGTGTTGATCTCGCCGGTGATGCGCGGCATGCCAATGCCGCTGGTGTTGCCCGAGGCGTTTTGCACGTTCAGCGCGCCACTCAAACGGGTGGTGATGCCGTAGCCTTGCAGCGCAAAGTCGTTGCCCAGATCCAGCGTCACGGCCAGCTGCAGCGGCTTGGCGGTGGTGATGCCGCCTTTGCTTTCTTCCAGTTTGCCGTCGGCGGCCTTGGCGGCAGCTTGTTTGGCTTTTTCGGCCGCGGCGGCGCGGCTGGCCTTGGTGTGCACCACTACGTCGGAGCCAAGTGTGGGCGCAGATTCGTTGGCCAGCATGATGCTGGCGCGGTCCACCGTCAGTTTTCCGGTGATGCTCATCTGGCCTTGCTGCAGTTGGCTGCGCACATCGCCCGAAACGCTCACTTGTCGGTCGGCGCGCACCAGCACTTGCAGTGCCTTGGCTTCGGCGCGGATGTCCATCTGGATGTCGGGCTTGCCGCCGCCTTCGGGCATGCTCCAGCGGATGGTGCCGCTGGCGTCGAGTGTGCCGCCCGCCGTGGGGGCTGGGGTCAGGTTGCCGCTGAAGCCGATGATGCGCGCACGGCTGCCTTCGCCGCCGTCGAAATGCAGGTTTTGCAGCACCAGCTCGTTGCCGTTGAGCTGGGCGCGCAGGCTGCCGTTGCGCAGGTCCACACCGTCAAGCTGCGACTGAATGCGCATTTTGTCGGCCGCCATGGTGCCGCCCCAGCGCGGGTCCTGCAGATGGCCTGAGAGCTTCACATCCGCTGTCAGGCTGCCGGCCACGCGCCAGCCCGGTGGCGCAAAACTGGCCCAGATGCCGAGGTCGGGCATTTGCGCTTTGATGCTGCCGCTCAGCGGTGCGTCGGGCGCCAGGTTGGCGGCCAGGTAGTCTTTGCCGTCGTATTGCAGGGCGGTTTGCAGATCGGCTGTCAGCTGGCCGGCATTGGCCGAATCCCAGCGCACCTGGGCTTGTACCTGGCGGTCTTGCACGTTCAACTCTACCTGGGCGGTACGGATGCCGGCGGTGATGGTTTGCCCTTGCGCGGCAAACGCCTTGGCGAGGCTGCCTTCGCTGCCGCTGGAGTGAAAGCTGACGCTCTTGGGCAAGCTGTTCTGGCTGTGCAGGCGCAGGTCGCCGCTGGCGCGCTCTACCAGCAGTTTGGCGTTCAGGCCGTTGCTGGTGTTGATGTCCCAGCGGCCTTGTACCACCAGGTCGGAATCGAGCGGGTTGATGGCCTGGTTCTGGTTCGCATCAGGCTTTTGGAAGGCGCGCGCCCAGCGCAGCGGCAAGCCTTGTAGCGTGCCCGTGCTTTGGAGCAGAAGGCTTTTGTCGGCCGCTTGGCTGAACTGCAGCGGGTTCCACTGCAGGGTGACGGTGCCTGGCTCCGGCCCGGTCAGCTGCAGCTGGCTGGCGCCGGTGCTGGCTTGCAGCGGTTTGTTGCCCTGGGGCAGTTGCAGTTTGAAATCGAGCGGCTGCTGCAGCGCCAATTGCCATGGCTTTTTATTGGGCGGCAAGGTGGCGCTGGCTTGCAGGCGGCTGAGACTGCCGCTCCACTGCTGGTTGGCGGCGCTGCTGGCGGCCAGTTGCAGTTGGCCAGCAAATTGCTGTTCGCCTTGGCGGGCTTCGGTTTGCAGGTCGGCTTGCACCTTGGCCAGGTTGCCGCTCAACAGCAGTTTGGTGTTGCGCAGCTGCAGGTCCGCCGCGGATTCGCTGGTACGCACGCTCAGTTGTGGTGTGCTGATGTTGGCATCCAGTGCAAACGGCTGTGCGCCGTTGCTGGTAATGCCAGCGGGCATTTTGGCCAGCAGGCCGGCACGTTGCAATTGGCGCAGTGCGTCGCCATAGCCGCCGCTGAAGCGCAGTTGCGCATCCAGGCTGCCTTGCGCTTTGAGCGCGGGCGGCATGGCTTCGGCCACGCCGGGCAGCTTGCGCAGCCATTGCAGCAGTTGCTCGGCGCTGCTCAGCTTCAGCGCTATATCGCCCTGGCCTTTGGTGGGTGCGGCCTGGGCTTTGGCCTCCAGCGTGGCGCCGGGCACTTGGGCCGAGAGCTGGCCGCCGCCGCTCAGTTGCTCGGTGTGCGCTACCAGCCTGTTGGCACTGATGTGGGCACCCAAGGCGTCGATCTGTGCGCTCTCCAGTTGCAGCTCGGGCGCTTTCCACTGGCCTTTGGCGATGATGCGCTCGATCGGCAAGCTAGCTGCTGTTTTGGCGCTGCGTACGGCTGGCGCCTGTTGCGAGCGGATGTCGGCGTCAAACAAGATCGTGTCTTGGCGCGATTGCGCGCTGAGCTTGCCCGACAGCGGCGCGCTGTCGATGCGGGTGTCTATCAGCGCCGGGTTCAGCGCTTGCAAAACGGCGCTCAGCGCAGCGTGCCGGTCGGCCAGGCGGTAGTGGCCGTTGGCTTGCAAGCTGCCATTGCCCACGTGCAGCGCCGTGCCTTCGAGCAGGTCAACGCGCTGGCCGTCAAACATGGCGTGCGCTTGCAGCTGGCTCAGCGGCAGGCGCTGTTCGTTGATCGGGCCGGGCAGAGCGTTCTTCAGGTCGGCCACTATCTCCAGCGGTACAGGCAGTGGCACGGCAGTTTCTTCCGCCGGTGCATCGGCAGCCGCTGCAGGCAGTGGCGGTGCGGCGTGCTGGGCGTGCACGCTGGCCAATTGTTCGGCAATGGCTTCGCTCACTTTGAGCTCGCCACTCAGCAAAGTGGTGGGCAACTGTGGCAAAAATGCGGCCAGGTTGATGCTTTGCAGGCTGGCTTGCGTGGGGCCGAGCGGCCAGCTTTTCCAGGGGTAGACGGTGGCGTCCACATCGGCCTGCATCGGCGGCGCTTGCGCCAGAACCTGGGCGGCTTGTTGCTTGGCGCGCTGAGCTGCGCTGTTGGTGTTGACGGGTTTGGCGCTGCGTACCAAAGGCGGTGCGCCGGGCTTGCTTTGGGCCGTATGCTCAGTCACTGGTTGCGGCCGGGGTTGCAACTGCGCTTGCACGCGCAGCGTGGCATCGGCGCCCGAGAGTTGGCCGCTGACATGGGCTTTGGCATCGGCCACGATGGCGGGCAGTGTTTCCGTGGCGGGCTGCTCCACATGCGCTTGCAGTTGCGCATCCAGCGCCATCGGCGCCAGAGCACCCAGTGTGGCTTTGGCCTGGTAGCTGCCGTTGAAAGCCTGCACGCTGCTGATCTGCAACTGGTGCTGATCGCCCTGGTACAGATAATGGCCTTGCAGGCCGGCAATGGTGATGGGTTTTTCTGCGGCCCAAACTATTTCATCCACTGCAAACGGCACTTCCAGCACGCGCAGCGGCAGCGGCAATTTCTCCAGCGGTTGCGTCGGCTCTTTGGGTTTTTCCAGGCCCGGGGGCGTAATGGTGAGCTGCTTGATCTGGATAGGCGCCAGCCGCACTTCCTTGTCCCACACGTTGTCGAGCGTCCAGCCGATGGTGGCACCGCTCATGTCTACCGTCAGCGAGGGGTTGCTCCACTGCAAATTGCCCACGCTACCGCCGCGCCGCAGGCTGCCGCGCACATCGGTGGCTTGCAGTTTTTGCTCGGCCGGCAGATAGCGCTGCACGATGGCGATCACGCGCGCCAGGGAATCGTCTTGCCCGCTCCACCACCAGGCGCCGCCCAGCAACACGGCGAGCAGTACGACGAGCGCCAGTAGCAACCAGAGCAGGCCGCGCAGCATGCGCATCGGCAAGCTGCGCTTTTTCTTGGGCGTTTTCTCAGGCGTTGGCTGGCGCGGCTTGCCGGCAGCGCTCTGGCTGGCGTTGCTGCCAAGGTTGGCCGGAGAGGGGGTGGTATTGCTGTCTGCCATCGTCAAAAGCTGTATCCCAGGCGCAGGTGCAGGCGAACGCGGGAATCCTTGAGGCCGTAGGCCAGATCGGCCTGCAGCGCGCCCACCGGGCTGCGCCAGCGCAGACCCGTGCCAATGCCCCAGTGGGGCGACATGTCGCCTGGCTTGTCTCCGACCGAGCCGACATCGGTGAACACGGCCGATTCCCAGTCGCTGATCTCGCCGTTGCGCACCAAGGGGCGTTGGTATTCGACGCTGCCCACATACATGTAGCGGCCGCCGTAGACTTTGTCGCCCGCCACGCGCGCGCCGATCTGGCGATAGCCGTAGCCGCGCACCGTGGTGTCGCCACCGGTAATGAACAGCTGTGTGGCCGGAATAGTGGCCGACTCTTTGGCCAATATGGCGCCGCCTTCGGCACGCATGGAAAAGCGGGCGCTGCGCGAGCTGCCATTGGGCGCGGTTACCCGGCCCGCTGGTAAAAAGCCTTGCCAGCGCAGCGCGGTGCGGATGAACGGGTCGCGCTCGGGCGTCAGTGTCATGCCGGCGCCGAACTCGCCCGCCAGGCCGTAGCCGCGCGTGGGGTTGGTCGGGTTGTTGAAGTAGCGGCCGGTCCAGCCGTAGTTGGCGCTAAGCGCGCTACTGGCGGGGATTTTCTCGGTGCCGGTGACCGACGACGAAAAGTCGTATTGCAAGAAAGCGCTGCGGTCGATATGGTCGGTGCTCTTGCGGTGGCCGCCGCGCAGCTGGGCCGAGTTGACGGTGAAGTCGCCATTGATTTCGCGCTTGACTTCGCCACCGGTGAAGTAGCGCCAGCCGTTTTCGTTGGGCAGATCGGTCCACTCGGTGGACAGCAGTTTCAGGTTCCGCTCCAGCGAGAGTTTGCTCACCGCGCGCCAGCCCAGCCAAGGCATTTTGTTGTGCGTGTGGTTGAGCGACAGGCGCGGGCCGGTGTCGGTCGACATGCCGATGCCGAACACCGCTTTCTGGTATTTGGCCTCGCGCACCTGGGCAATCACTGGCGCGGCTTCGGGGGTTTTGGTGTCGGTGTCGAGCGTCAGAAACACCGATTCGTAATAGCCGCTGCCCGCCAGCCGGGTTTGCGCGTCCAGCATCGCGGTTTCGCTGTATTCCTGGCCGGTGGGCAGGCGGCCAATGCGGGCAATGCGCTCGGCGTCGTAACGCTCGCTGCCTTCGATGCGCAGCGGCCCAAACTTGTACAACGGCCCGCTGTTGTAGAGCACCGAGAGCTTGGCCTCGTGGGTGTCAGCGTCGATATCGGCCTGGCTGGTTTCAATCGACGCGGTCGGGTAGCGGCGGCGCTGCAAGCTGCGCAGACCTTCGTTCTTGGCGCCGTCCCAGCCTTTTTGCGTAAAGCCGGTGCCTGGCTGCAGATCCCAGTTGCGCAGGTAGCGCTCTTTGCGGCTGGCAAAGTTGCCGCCTTCGGTGACGGCGCCGCTGTAGTCGAGCTGCACCTCGCTCACCTTGGTTTGCGGGCCGGGCTCGACCGTGATCACGATCTGCGGCCGCTCGGCGCTGTCGCTGGCCGAGATGCCGCTGTCGGCGGGCGCAGCGCCGGTGTCGTACACATCAATGCGCAGCTCGGGGCTGAAGTAGCCGAGCGTGCCCAGCAGCTCGCGCACATTGGCGTCGGCAGCGCCGAGCAGGCGCGTCAACTCGGTCAGCTGCAGGCCGGGGAACTGGCGGTAACGCTGCAGCTCCACATAGCGCTCCAGGTAGGTTTTCACATCGTCCGGGGCTTTGACGGTCAGGTCGAAGGCCACTTGCCCGCTGGTTTCGGCGGGGGTGCCGTCCTCGCTGGCGCGCGGCGTGCTGCTGCAGCCGGCCAGCAAGGCAGAGAGGGCAATAAAAAACGCCGGCAGGACCGGCGTTGTCAGGCGAAGGCGCATGGTCACTTTGACAGCAACCGCATGGTGTCCTCCAGCCCTTTGAGAGACAGAGGGAACATGCGGTCGCCCACGAGTTGTTGGATGAGGCTGATGCTCTGGCGGTATTGCCAGACACCCTGCGGCTCGGGGTTGATCCAGGCGTGCTTGGGGAAGGCGTTGGTCAGACGCTTGATCCATTCCGCACCCGGCTCTTCATTGTTATATTCAACCGAGCCTCCCGGTTGTAGGATTTCGTAGGGACTCATTGTGGCATCGCCGACAAAAATCAGTTTGTAATCCTTGTTATATTTTCTGATGATGTCCCAGGTCGGAAACTTCTCGGCGTAGCGACGCTTGTTGTTTTTCCACATGTAGTCGTAGACGCAGTTGTGGAAGTAATAGAACTCCAGGTGCTTGAACTCGCTCTTGACGGCCGAGAACAGCTCTTCGACGCGCTGGATATGGTCGTCCATGGTGCCGCCCACATCCATCAGCAGCAGCACCTTCACATTGTTGTGCCGCTCCGGGATCATCTTGATATCCAGGTAGCCGGCATTGGCCGCCGTGGCGCGAATGGTGTCGGGCAGGTCCAGCTCCAGCTCGTTGCCGTCGCGGGCAAACTTGCGCAGGCGGCGCAGCGCCACCTTGATATTGCGCGTGCCCAGCTCCTGCGTGTCGTCGTAATCGCGGTAGGCGCGCTGCTCCCACACCTTGACGGCGCTGCGGTTCTTGCCCGGCCCGCCAATGCGAATGCCGGCCGGGTTGTAGCCGCCGTGGCCAAAGGGGCTGGTGCCGCCGGTGCCAATCCACTTGTTGCCGCCTTCGTGGCGTTCTTTTTGCTCTTCGAGGCGCTTTTTCAGCGTCTCCATCAGCTCGTCCCAGCCCATGGCCTCGATCGCGGCTTTCTCTTCGGCGCTCAGGTCGCGCTCCAGAATCTGCTTAAGCCAGTCTTCGGGCAGCTCCTTCTTCCAATCGGTCAGCAGCTCCATGCCTTTGAAATAGGCCGAAAAAGCCTGGTCGAACTTGTCGAACAGCTTCTCGTCTTTGACGAGGCAGGTGCGGGCCAGAAAGTAAAAATCGTCCAGGCTCCAGGCGTCCTGCGAACGCGGGCCGACCAGGCCTTTGTCCAGCGCTTCGAGCAGGGTCAGCAGCTCTTTCACGGACACCGGCAGTTTGGCGGCGCGCAAGGTGTAGAAGAAGTCGATCAGCATGGCTTTGTAAACACTTGGTAACAATTGGGTGCTAGCCTGACCAGTCTACCGGCATTGGGAGGGCAGGGATCGATGGCGATGATCAAAACGGACAAGGCACACTTGGCATTGCGTAACCGCGCCAGCCTGTCGGTGCAGGAGCGCCAGATCCTCATCTTGTGCGATGGCATCCGCTCCCGTCAAGAGATCGCCGGTTGGCTCGGCGACACGGCGCTGGCGCTGTTCGACAGCCTTGCCGCCCAGGGCTACCTGGTATTGCGCCCCGCAGGCGGCCAGGCCTGGACGCGCACTGACGCCCGCGATGCCTTGCTCCAACGCAGCGCTGCGCCGCCCGCTGCGCCAGTTGCGGCACCCGCTGCCACAGCGCGGCACGCTGCGCTCTGGCAAGACGCTGCACTGGCGCCCATGGAGAAAAGCCCGGCACCCGCCACGGCAGCCAGCAAACGCTCGCTGGCCGCTTGCAAAATGTACGCGCAAGGCATTTTGCAAATGCAGCGCGGCAGCGATGTGCAGCACATGCTGGCCCAGCTCAACGCCAGCCCGGACGAAGCCGGCCTGGTGGCCAACCTGCAGCAGCTCTTGCGTTTCTTGCAACAAAAAACCAATGCCAGCTACGCCGACAAGGTGCGCCAGCACCTGGGCAACATCCTGCCCGAGCAGCACCTGGCCAGCCTGCAGTCTGTGCAATTGCTCGACTGCGCCTGAGCGTTGGCAGGCGCTTGCTCGCTGCCCATGGCCCGCCAAACGGCGTGCTAGCATGGCCCATCTTTACCGGATGGCGATGCGCAACCCATGCCCAGCAACCTGCTTTTCCATGTGTGGACGGTGTTCCTCTTTGTCTTGCATTTGCTGGTGGTGGCGCGGGCGCTGACGCGGCCCAACCGCGCGCCGGCATCGCGCGTGGCCTGGGTGGCGGTCATCATGCTGCTGCCGGTGGTGGGCGTGCTGGCCTATTTGCTGTTGGGCGAAACCAGCGTTGGCCGGGCGCGGGCCAAGCGCTTGCGCGAGGCCGAAACCACCTTGCAGCGGCCCGCGCAAACACCGGCCACCGTGCCGGAGCAAGCCCAATCTCTGGCGGCTTTGGCGCAATCCATCACCGGTTTCCCGGCCGTGGCTGGTAACCTCATCCAACTGCTGGGCGATGCCGCAGCCCCCGCCACCGAGCCCATGCGCAACTCCAAGGCCGCCATTGCGCAGCTGGTGGCTGACATCGGGCAAGCGCAGCACCAGGTACACATCGCTTTCTATATTTGGCTGGACGACGCCGTAGGCCAGCAAGTGGCCCGCGCGGTAGCCGATGCAGCGCGCCGCGGTGTGCAATGCCGGGTGATGGTAGATGCGCTGGGCTCGCGCGCTTTCCACGGCAGCGCCCTGTGGCGCGAGCTGGCGCAGGCCGGCGTCAAGCTGCTGGCTACTTTGGACGATGTAGGCCTGCTGCGCCACCTGGCGTTCAGTCGCGTCGATCTGCGCGACCACCGCAAGCTCGTCGTTATCGACAACCGCCTCGCCTACTGTGGCAGCCAGAACTGTGCCGAGCCCGAGTTCCGCGTCAAAGCAAAATATGCCCCTTGGATCGATGTGCTGCTGCGCTGCGAAGGCTCGGTGGTGCGGCAGCTGCAAGCGCTGTTTCTGAGCGGCTGGGTGCCGGAGACGGGCGAAACCGGTTTGGACAACCTGGCTTGCGCACCCGTGGAACCACAAGATGCAGCGCCGGGCAACGCCGTGGTGCAGGCTTTTGAAACCGGCCCCACCGCCCGCCACAACGCCATGTCCGACATGTTTGTGGCCAGCATGTATGCGGCGCAAAAAGAGCTGCTCATCAGCACGCCGTACTTTGTGCCAGACGAGGCCATGCTGCGCGCGCTGTGCGCTGCTCCCCGGCGCGGCGTCAAAACCAGCTTGATCGTGCCTGCGCGCAACGACTCGTGGTTGGTCGGCAACGCCTGCCGCAGCTGTTATGCCGAACTGCTGGAAAGCGGCGTGGCCTTGTACGAATACCCGCTGGGCATTCTGCACGCCAAAACTTTGACGGTAGATGGCGAGCTGGCCATCGTCGGCTCCGCCAATATGGACCGCCGCAGCCTGGAGCTGAACTACGAGAACAATCTGCTGATTTGCGATGCGCCCACCACGCAGAGCATCCGTGCACGCCAGCTCAGCTACCTCAGCGTTTCGCAGCTCGTGGCACCAGACACGGTGCGTGCTTGGCCTTTCCACCAGCGTCTCATCCAAAACGCCGTGGGCATGCTGGCGCCGGTGTTGTAGGGGGCGGCCAGTCAAAAGGTAGTGACCTTGGATGGCCTTGATTTTCTCGTCAGCAGTTTGTTCAATGCGGTGGGTGCCGCTGCTCAACGGCAGTCTTGAGCGCCAGGTTCATGCGGACGAAATCTGCCTGGAAACGCTGAACATCGATCCACCAAAGCAACACACCCTGGAAGTTCTCGCCGTGGGTCAGGCGTGTGAGCGCACGGCTGTTGCCTGCCTCGGTCTGCTCCTGCAACTCGAAATAGTGCTCGCCATCAAACACTCGGGGCAGCAGCAGTCGGCCGCGCCAGCGTAATTCCTGTGCCGGTACCACCTTCAAAACGGTGGGGCGAAAGCGTATGGGTTGGCTGCCTTCAGAGTGCATAAGGGTTTCGAGACGCTGGCCCTCTCTCTGTACCCCTTGCATCGATACGATGAAGGGATTCCATTCCTGGTAGCTGTGGGGGTTCCCCAGCAGCTCCCAGATCTGTTCCGGCGTTGCATGGATATCCATGTGGGTCAGCAGTGTTGCGCGCGGCGCTTGCCAGAAGGCAAAACACAGGGCGAGCACAAGGCATGAAACAGTCGGCAGCAAAGCAAAACGCATGGAGTGTGGGGAAGGGAGTGAAGACGCCCCATGCTAGGTACGATCGTATAAAACTAAAATCCCCCAACATCATTTGTTATCTATACATAAATCGATGAACAAACCAGCACGTGACCCAGGGCCTGCGCCTGCGCTTGCAGCGCCAGGCTGGGAGTTGTGGCGCACATTCTTGGCGGTGGCGCAATGCGGAAGCTTGTCCGGCGCTGCGCGTGCGCTGGGAATGACCCAGCCGAGCATTGGGCGCCACGTGAGCAACTTGGAGCAAAGTGTGAATGCGGCCCTGTTCACGCGCTCTCGCCAAGGCTTGAGACCGACTGCGCTGGGCCTGTCGCTGATTCCGCAAGCGCAAGCCATGGCTGCTGCAGCGCAGAGCCTGCAAAGAGCGGCTTCGGCTCCCAATGGGCAAGCGCGCGGCACCGTGCGGGTAACAGCCAGTGAAATGATGGGTACCCTGGTGCTGCCAGCCATGCTGGCAGCCTTTCGGACAAAACATCCGGCGATCGTGGTCGAGCTGGCGCTTTCCAACCGCAATGAGGATCTGCTCCAGCGCGCAGCCGATATTGCCGTGCGCATGCAGCGCCCCACTCAGAGTGCCTTGGTCGCACGCCATGTTGGTGATGTGAGGCTTGGCTTGTTTGCGCATGAGCGCTATGCCCAGGCGTGCGGGTTGCCGCAGAGTCTGGCCGAACTGGCCTCACATCCATTGATCGGCATCGACCGGGACGAGCAGGTTCTCGACCACCCAGCGCTCAAGCACCTGGGCCTGAGGCGCGAGAGCTTTGCGTTGCGTTGTGACAGCGATGTGGCGCAATTGATGGCCATGAAAGCGGGCTTTGGCATCGGCGCCTGCCAGATTCCGTTGGCGGCCGACGACCCCGACTGCGTTGCCGTGCTACCCGGGAGTGTGGAGATGCGCTACGAGGTGTGGCTGGCGATGCACGAAGACCAGCGTCACACGCACCGTATACGACTGCTGTTTGAGCACCTGGCCGAAGCCTTGGGGGCTTATGTGCAGCGTGGAGAGCAGGGCAACGGCAACGCAAGCCAGCTTGCTCACCATGCCCGCCGTGGCCGGTAGCGGCAGACCGGGTTATCCCCCCTTGTCTGCCAACTGAGGCCCGGGCCCAATGCCGATCAGCGCGGCTTGTTCAGCAAGTACAGCAGCTGGGCCTTGGCTTCGGGCCATTCGCCGGCCAGCATGCTGTACATCACCGTGTCGCGCACCGTGCCGTCGCGGCGCGGGGCGTGGTGGCGGATGACGCCGTCTTTCTTGGCGCCCAGGCGCTCGATGGCGCGCTGGCTGGCAAAGTTGTAGTTGTCGGTGCGCCAGCCCACCACGGCGGCGCCCAGCGTCTCGAAAGCGTGGGTCAGCAGCGTCAGCTTGCAGGTGGTGTTGACGTGGCTGCGCTGTACGCTTTGCGCATACCAGGTGTAGCCAATCTCTACGCGCTTCAAGGCGGGCACGATGTCGTGGTAGCTGCTGCTGCCCAGCACCTTGCCGCTGGCCTCGTCGATCACTGCAAAGGCCAGGCGGTTGCCGGCGGCGCGCATGGCCAGAGCTTGTTCGATATAGGTTTTGGTGTTTTCCGGCTCGGGCACCGAGGTGACGCGGATCTTCCACAGCTCGCCATCCTGGGCGGAGGCGCGCAGGCCGGCCTCGTGTTCCAGGCCCAGCGGGGTGAGCAAAATGCCGTTGTTGCGCAGATCGACGGGTTCTACAAAGGCCATGGTGAGTTCGTGCGGTTTGTGTGAGGAGGGGAGGGCGAGCGCTGCGGGCCGCTGGTCTGCAGCGCTCCGTTTCAGTTTTATTTACTCAGGCGGGTCGTTGCGCGTGCGCCAAAGGCGGGCGGCTTGCAGGCCGGCACCGCCGCCCAGGCCCACCAGGGCAATGGCGGCAATGCTGCCCCGGCCATAGCCTTCGGCGAACAAATCCCAGCCGATCAGGGTGGCGATGCCCCAGCCGAGCAGGGCGCCCACCACAAAGCCGGCTGCGTCCGTCAGGCCTTCGATCAGCAGTTTCCGAGGCTGGCTCATGGCGCGGGCTTCAGCGGTTGCGCTGGTTCATGAACACCAGCTTTTCGAACAGCGACACGTCCTGCTCGTTCTTGAGCAGTGCGCCCACCAGCGGGGGCACGGCAATTTTCTGGTCGGCAGTTTGCAGCACTTCGGGCGGAATGTCTTCGGCCACCAGCAGCTTGAGCCAGTCGATCAGCTCGCTGGTCGAGGGCTTTTTCTTCAGGCCGGGCAGGTTGCGAATCTCGAAGAACACCTTCATCGCCGCTTGCAGCAGCTCTTGCTTGAGCGTAGGGAAGTGCACCTTGACGATTTGCACCATGGTCTCCGCGTCGGGGAACTTGATGTAGTGGAAGAAGCAGCGGCGCAAAAAGGCGTCGGGCAGCTCTTTCTCGTTGTTCGAGGTGATGAACACCAGCGGGCGGTGCTTGGCGCGGATCATCTCGCGCGTTTCGTAGCAGTAGAACTCCATTCGGTCGAGCTCGCGCAGCAAATCGTTCGGGAACTCGATGTCGGCCTTGTCGATCTCGTCGATCAGCAGTGCCACCGGCTTGTCGGCCGTAAACGCCTGCCACAGCACGCCTTTGATGATGTAGTTGTTGATGTCTTTGACGCGCGCTGCGCCTTCCACATCGGCCAGCTGGCTGTCACGCAAACGACTCACTGCGTCGTACTCGTACAGGCCTTGCTGCGCCTTGGTGGTGGACTTGATGTGCCATTGCAGCAGCGGCATGCCTAGCGCCTCTGCCACCTCTTCCGCCAGCATGGTTTTCCCTGTGCCGGGCTCCCCCTTGACGAGAAGCGGTCTTTGAAGGGTAATTGCCGCATTGACCGCGAGCATCAGGTCATTGGTCGCGACGTAGTTCTGTGTGCCTTGGAATTTCATGAAAGTGAATGCAGAATCGTGGTGACAGGGCTGGTACAGCGTTGACTATAAACCCAGATTTCCGCCGTGTAGCGGTGGGCTGACTCACAAGATTGTGCGCACAATGAACAAAACATGGACCACGATATTTGCAATGCTTGTCGCCTCAGTGACCGGGGCCGCCTCGGCCCAGGAGATCAAGGGTGACGCCAAGGCAGCGGAAAGCAAGGTCGCCATGTGTATCGGCTGCCACGGCATCGTCGGCTACAAGGCCAGCTTCCCCGAGGTCTACCAGGTGCCCAAGATCAGCGGGCAAAACGCCAAGTTCATCGAAGCGGCCCTGCATGCCTACCAAAAGGGCGAGCGCAAACACCCCACTATGCGCGCCATCGCCGATCCGCTGAGTGACCAAGACATCGCCGATCTGGCCGCGTTCTACGAACAACACACCGACGGCTCGCCCGCCGTAGGTAACCAGCCGAGCAAGCAGCCCAGCGCCAAGGTGGTGGCACTGCTGCAAAAAGGCACTTGCGCCTCTTGCCATGGCGAGAATTTCTCCAAGCCCATCGACCCCAGTTACCCCAAGCTCGGCGGGCAAAACGCCGATTATCTGTACGCCGCCCTCAAGTCCTACACCATTGAGCGCAATGCGGTCATTGGCCGCGGCCACCCGGTAATGGCAGGCATGGCCAAGCAGTTCACGCACCAGGAGATGAAAGAGCTGGCCAACTACATCGGCAGCCTCGACGGCAACTTGCAGGTCGTACCTGAGCCGCGCTTTCGCACCAGTAGCAGCAAATAAGCAGGGAGTAGAAGGCACGAACGCCCGGCTGGACCGGGCGTTTTTGCGTCTGGGCTGCGCGCGCTGGCGCAGGCTCAGTCTTTGGTGGCGCGGCGCTGCACGGCGGCCACATAGGCGTCGCCATCGGGCGGACGGCCCGAGCGCTGGCTCTCCCAGAGCATGCTGCCCAGGCATTCCATCACCTCGTGGTGGGCCTCATGCAGATCGCGCTTCTTGGCCAGCAGCTCTACCGCCTGGCGAATGCCGCGGGGCGAATCCACGCTGCACTGCTCGCTGATCGACAAGTGCATCGACAGGTGCAAAAACGGGTTGGTCTTGTCGGGCGTGAGGTCGTAGTTGCGCGCAATGGCGGCATCCACATCCAGCAGATCGGCGTGGAACTCGGGGTGCTCGGCTATCCACATGCTGGCCAGCGTCTCGATGGCTTCCATGGGCTGGCCGGCGCGCTGCTTGGCATAGGCGGCGCAGAAAAAGCGCCGCACATCGGCTTGAGAGGGGTTGAACATAGGGCGCAAAGCGTAGCACGCAGCCCTTGCACCGTGTGTGCAAGGGGACAAGGCGGGAGCGCCATGTTTTGGGCGTGCCAGCGTCAGATATGCGCTTGCGGATCGTCCGGCTGGTGCGGGTAGGGGCTGCTGGGCGCTTCTTGCGCTTCCTGCACTTGGGCTTGGCGCTCCTGGCGCTCGCGCATCATCTGCTCCACCAGCTGGTCGCGGCCTTGGCGGCCCACGGCCAGCATGGTTTCGCGGTCGTTGCGGTGCTCGTACATCTTGTCGCTCAGCTCAATATTGTGGGCGCGGAACACGGTCACCACGTACTGTGCATCTTCAGGCGTGTAGCCCACCAGCTCCAGCGTTTTCTCGGCCGTTTGCAGGCTCGAATCGAACAGCTCGCGGTCCACGTACTGCACGCCCATGTCGCGCAGCGCAAACCAGTGCGCCACGTCTTTGGCGCGGGCCACAATTTTCAGATGCGGAAAATGCGTTTGCACCAGCTTGACGATCTGGTTCGTCTGGTTCTCGTCATCCACCGCAATCACCATCACCTCGGCGGTCTCGGCGCCGGCAATGCGCAGCAGATCCTGGCGCGTAGCGTCGCCGTAGAACACGCGGTAGCCAAAGTTCTGCGCCACCTGCAGCATCTCCACGCTGTGGTCCAGAATTACCGCCTTGATGCCCTGGCTCAGCAGCACGCGGGTGACGATCTGGCCATAGCGGCCAAAGCCGGCAATGATGACCGGCGCCTCTTGCTGCTCGTGCAGCTCGGTCGGCACATCGCCGTCGTCGGCCAGCTTGGCAAAGCGCGGCATCAGCCAGCGGTCCATCGCCGTCACCAGCAGTGGCGATGCCACCATCGAGATGGCCACGGCGCCAATCAGCAGAGAAGATTGCTGCGGCGTCAGAATGCGCTGTGCCTGCGCGGCGCTGAAAACCACAAACGCAAACTCGCCGCCTTGCGCGAGCAGCAAGGTGAACAGCGGGCGCTCTTGCAGCGGCATGCGCAGCACGGCGGCCAGGCCGTAAATGACGATGGCCTTGATGGCAAGGAACAGCACCACCACCGCCGCCATGGCCAGCGGTGCTTGCCAGATCACCGCAAAGTCGATGCTCATGCCCACGGCGATGAAGAACAATCCCAGCAGCAGGCCTTTGAAAGGCTCAATATCGGTTTCCAGCTCGGCGCGGAACTCGCTGTCGGCCAGCAGCACGCCGGCCAGAAAAGCGCCCAGCGCCATCGACAGACCGATCTGCAGCATCAGGTAGGCAATGCCCACCACCAGCAGCAAGGCGGTGGCGGTAGATATTTCGCGCGACTCGCTCTGCGCAATCCAGCGCAGCACGGGGCGCAGCAGGTAGCGGCCCACCACAATCACGGCGGCAATGATGGCCAGCGTCTTGCCAATCTCCAGTGCCATATTGCCGTCGGCCTGGCTGGCCTGGTGGCCTACGGCCAGCAGCGGAATCAGCGCCAGAATCGGGATCGCCGCCACGTCCTGGAACAGCAAAATCGCAAAACTGGTTTTACCGCTGGTGGTGGACATCAGGTTGCGCTCGGCAATGCTTTGCAGCGCAATCGCGGTAGACGACAGCGCCAGCCCCAGGGCGGCCACCACGGCCACGTGCCAGTCCTGGCCAAACAAAATCGCGGTACCGGCCAGGGCGGCGGTGCACAGCAGCACTTGTGCCGAGCCCACGCCAAAAATAGGGCGGCGCATGCTCCACAAGCGGCTCGGTTGCAGCTCCAGGCCAATCAGGAAAAGCATCAGCACCACGCCGAATTCGGAGAAATGCAGAATGTCCTGCACATTGCTCACCAGCTTGAGCCCGCTGGGCCCGATGAAGATGCCGGCCACCAGGTAGCCAATGATGGTGCCCAGGCCGAGCGCGCGCGAAATCGGCACGGCGATGACGGCGGCTGCCAGGTACAAAAAGGTGTAGGTCAGCCAAAGAGGTGCGTGCGCTTCCATGCGTGCCGGTGTTGTTACTGTTGTCGATGCGGTGTTGCCAAGGTTACTTTTATTTGGGCTTTTTCGGCGATTTATTGCAAAGATTTGCGTTTTGAACGCACCAGCCATACGCTCACTGCTATCAAAAAAACAGGTGACAGGTAAAAGCCGTAGCGCCTGCAACGGCTGGCGGCCGGGCGTGATAATCGGCATCTCACCGGTTTTTGCCCGTTGCGTCTGGCCGACACTGTCGCCTTGGCGCGCTGCTTGCCCCTGTTGCGCTCAGGGGCGAAGCGGGGCCGCCGCCGGCATTGCACTGCAGGATTTTTCATGGACTTTCATACCTGGCTGGCCTACGTGGTGGCCGCCATCATCATTGCCGTATCGCCGGGCTCGGGCGCCGTGTTGTCGATGAGCCATGGGCTCTCGTACGGCGTGCGCAAGACCAGCGCCACCATTCTGGGCCTGCAACTGGGCCTGCTGCTGATCTTGCTGATTGCCGGCGCGGGCGTGGGCTCGCTCCTGGTGGCTTCGGAGACGGCCTTCAACATCGTCAAAATTGTGGGCGCCTGCTACCTGATCTACATCGGCTTTCAGCAATGGCGCTCCACCGGCGGTTTGGTCAGTGACGACGCCACGCAGCAACCCGCCGGCAGCTGGAAAAAGCGCACGCTGAGTGGCTTTCTCACCAACGCCACCAACCCCAAGGGCATCATCTTCATGGTGGCCGTGCTGCCGCAGTTCATGACACCCACGCGCCCGCTGTGGCTGCAACTGCTGGTGCTCTCGGTCACCACCTTGGCGGTGGACAGCATCGTCATGCACGGCTACGCGGCCAGCGCCAGCGTGTTGCGCCGCCTGCTGCGAGACAGCAAAGCGATGCGGATTCAGAACAAGGTGTTTGGCGGACTGCTGATGCTGGTAGGCATGGGCCTGTTCTTTGTAAAGCGCTCGCAAGCGGCAGCTTGAATACCAGGTCCATTACGGATTCTTTGGGCACAAGTGTGGTGACGAAGCTTGCCGCCGTGCTTGTGTCGAGAGTCTTCGTGTTGAGGTGGCGATATGGCCGCGTATGCTTTGTTGCGGCGGGGCAGGCCATCCTGGCTTTGCCGTACAGGCGTACTGTCTGCAGCTCGGACGCCGCGCCTACGCGGCCATCTCACCATTGGGGTGAGCGATTCAAAAGCCCGCTTCTCTGCGTAGCGGCGTCGTTTGAATACCGGGCAATCCAGCCGTTTTATTAGGGGCTTACTGCGCCTTGCCGCCGTCGGGCATGGCAAAGCCGTTCTGGCGCCAGGCTTCGAAAACGGTCACGGCCACGGCGTTTGAGAGGTTCAGGCTGCGCTGGCCGGCCACCATGGGCAGGCGCACGCGCTGGCTCAGCGGGAAGCTGTTGCGCAGCTCGGGCGCGAGGCCGCGGGTCTCGCAGCCAAACACCAGCCAGTCGCCGGGTTGGAACTGCATGTCGAAAGCGGGGCTGCTGCCGTGCGTTGTCATGGCGAACATGCGCTCGGGCGCTGGCTGCATGCTCTCCAGAAAGGCTTGCCAATTGGCGTGGCGCAGCGTGTGGGCGTACTCGTGGTAATCGAGCCCGGCCCGGCGCATGTAGCGGTCTTCCATCGAAAAACCCAGCGGCTCCACCAGGTGCAAACGGCTGCCCGTATTGGCACAGAGGCGGATCACATTGCCGGTATTGGGAGGAATCTCCGGCTCGACGAGGACGACGTTAAACATGGCGGGCGCTAAAAAACAAGGGCGCCAGTGTAGCGGTGCGGCAAAGCTTTTGTTGGCTGCTTTGCTATTCGCCCGGGGCGGCAGTGCGGGCAAAAACCACTGCATCTACCGCCGTGGCGCCGTGCCGCAGCAGCAACTGGGCCAGGGCGTCCAAGGTGGCGCCGGTGGTCATTACGTCGTCTATTAATAGCACTTGCTGGCCGGCAATGGCCGGAGCCCAGGCGGGCGCTACGGCAAAGGCGCGGCGCAAGTTGCGCTGGCGGGCGCGGCGGTCCAACTGGGCTTGGGCGGAGGTGTCCAACTGGCGCAGCAGCGCAAGCGGCTCTACGCGGGAAAGTGCTGGTGTTTTGTCTGGTAAGTGGATGCTTGCTTGTTTTCTCAGCGCCTGTGCCAGCAGCAAAGCCTGGTTGTAACCGCGCTCGCGCAGTCGGCTGGCAGACAAGGGCACGGGCAGAATCAGGTTGGCCTCTTGCAAGCTGGCCAGCACGCCCGGCGTTTGCAGCATCAGCTGCGCCATGCGGCTTGCCCATGCCAAATGCTGGTGATATTTGAGCTGCTGCACCATGCCGCTCCAAGGCGGGCTATAGTCCACGGCGGCATGGCAGCGCCTGAGCCAAGGCGGGCTGCGCAGGCAGGCGCCGCACACATCGCTGCTGGCCGGCAAGGGCAGGGCGCAGCGGTTGCAGCGGCGCTGTTGCGCTTGCCAGCAGGCGCTGGCGCAGGCCGGGCACAACCAGTCGCTCGGCCAACGCTGGCAAACCAGGCACTGGCTGGGCCAGGGCCCGAGCAGGCGCCGGGCGCGCTGCCACCAGGCCGAGGCTGGGGCAACTGCCGCAGCCAGGGTGTCGGGTGCTGTCATGGCGCCCCTTTGCAGACAATGACGAAATAAAAACCGCGCCGCAAGGTGCCGGTGCCACTATGGCTGAATTTACCGCTCCCCCGACGATCGACCCCCACGCCGCGCTGCGCTGGCAGCAACTGATGCCCGCCCACAGCCCTTGGCTGCACGACGAAGTGGGGCGGCGCATGCAAGAGCGCCTGCAGTGGATTATGCAAAAGCCCGCTGCCTGGTGCAGCTGGGAGCCGCTGTACGGTGGTTGGGCCGCGCACCAGAGCGTGGCCGAGCGCTACCCGCAGTCGGCGCTCACCATCGTAGAAAACCAGCCCGCCCACGAAGCCGCCTTGCGTGCCCAAATGGCCACGCCCTGGTGGGATGTGAGCCGCTGGCGCCAGCCCAAGCTGCAATGGGGCTTGCCGGCCGCCGGCAGCATGAACATGCTCTGGGCCAATATGGCGCTGCACAACCACCCGCAGCCGCAGCAGTTGCTGCAAACCTGGCACCAGATGCTGGCGGTCGATGGTTTTGTGATGTTCTCCTGCCTGGGGCCGGACACGCTGCAAGAGTTGCGTGCCGTCTATGCCCAGCAGGGCTGGCCCGCCGCCAGCCACGAGTTCACCGACATGCACGACTGGGGCGATATGCTGGTGCAAGCCGGCTTTGCCGAGCCGGTGATGGACATGGAGCGCATCACGCTGTCTTATTCTGATGCCAGCAAACTGCGCGCCGAGCTGCGCGAGCTCGGCCGCAACCTGCACCCGGCGCGCTTTGCCGGGCTGCGCGGGCGCCAATGGCTGGCGCAGCTTGATCTATCGCTTGAGCGACAGCTGGCGCGGGCCGACGAGGGCGGCCGCCTGGTGGTCACTTTCGAGATCATTTACGGCCATGCTTTCAAGCCCACGCCGCGTGTCAAGCTGGAGGGCGAAGCCCGCATCAGCATGCAAGACATGCAGCAAATGCTGCGCCAAGGGCGCACCCCGCGTGAGTAAGCACTGATAAGCAGGCCGCGCTTGCGCGCCTTGGAACGGCAATTGCCGCTGCTGTCTAGTGCCTGACAGATTTTGTTGTGAAACCCCTATGATCGCGGGATTGCATGGGTTGCAATATTGCGCGGTTGACGCCATGCTCGCCATGGATGACAAAGTGGCATGGGTGCAAGCGCAGATGCTCCGCTGCTGCTAGCACTTCGCGGCCCCGGGTTTCCCCTGGTCGGGGCTTGCACTTCATAACGATGAGAAGTTGAGAATAAGTGACAACTATGAAAAGTGTTTCTCAAAAACTGGCTTCTTTGCTGCTGGTAGCGGGCACAGGCCTCGCCTCAGTGGCCCATGCGGTGCAAAGCCTGCCGGGCGGCCCGGCGGTAGGGCAGATGAACCTGGCGCCGCCCGTCACCAAAATTGCGCAAGAGCAGCACACGCTGCACTGGATGATGCTGTGGATCTGCACCATCATCTTTGTCGGTGTGTTTGCGGTGATGTTCTATTCCATCTGGAAGCACCGCAAATCCAAAGGCGCCAAGGCCGCCGATTTTCATGAATCTGTCACCGTCGAAGTGGTCTGGACCATCCTGCCCTTCGTCATCGTGATCCTGATGGCCTTGCCCGCCACCAAGGTGCTGGTGGCGCAAAAAGACACCACCAACGCCGACCTCACCATCAAAGTCACCGGCTACCAGTGGAAATGGGGCTACGACTACCTCACCGGCGAAGGCCAGGGCCTGGGCATCATCTCCACGCTCGACAGCGGCCAGCGCGCCATGTCCAGCAGCGGCGATGTCTCCAAAGCCCCTAACGACTACCTGCTGCGCGTAGACAACCCGCTGGTGGTGCCGGTCGACAAAAAAGTGCGCATCATCACCACCGCGGCCGACGTGATCCACTCCTTCATGGTGCCGGCCTTCGGCATCAAGCAAGACGCCATCCCCGGCTTTGTGCGCGACACCTGGTTCCGTGCCGAGAAAACCGGCGATTACTACGGCCAGTGCGCCGAGCTGTGCGGCAAAGAACACGCCTACATGCCCATCCATGTGAAGGTGCTCTCCGCTGCAGATTACACCGCCTGGGTGGCCGAGCAAAAGAAAAAGCTCGCCGCCAAGGCCGACGATCCCAATAAAGTCTGGGCGCTGGCCGATCTGGTTGCCCGTGGCGAAAAAGTCTATGCCGCCAACTGCGCCGCTTGCCACCAGGCCAACGGCAAGGGCGCTGGCGCCATCAAGGCGCTTGACGGCAGCCCCGTGGTGCTCGGCCCCACGGCCGACATGATGCACGCCGTGCTGGAAGGCCGCGCCAACGGTGCCATGCCCGCCTGGAAGCAGCTGAGCGACACCGATCTGGCAGCCGTCGTCACCTTCGCCAAAAACCACTGGAGCAACAAAACCGGCACCATGGTGCAACCAGCCCAGTTTGTAGAAGCCCGTGGTGGCAAGTTCCCTGAAGGTGGTGGCTCGGCCACCCCCGCAGCAGCTCCGGCTGCACCAGCGCCTGCCGCTCCAGCCGCGCCCGCTGCTGATGCCGCACCCGCTGCTGCAGCCCCGGCTGCTGCCGCTGCGCCCGCAGCCGCCGGCCCTTACCAGGTATTTTTTGCCAGCGGCAAGAGCGAGCTGGACGACACGGCCCAGGCCACCGTCAAACAAGCGGCCGCCGCGCTGGCCAGCCAGGCTGGCAAGGTGGTGCTGTCGGGTTTTGTCGATTCCACTGGCAGCGCCGAGCAAAACGCCGAGCTCTCCAAGCAACGCGCCCAAGCCGTGGCCCGCATGCTCACCGACAACGGCGTTGCCGACACGCGCATCGAAATGCGCAAGCCAGAAACCATTACCGCAGGCCAGGGCGCTGACAGCCAGGCGCGCCGAGTCGACATTGTCGCGGCGCAGTAAGGCCATTCGCCAGCCCACCACGAGCTATCGGAGTCAAGCACTATGAGCGCCGTTCTTCCTACCGACCACAGCCACGCCGACCACGGCCATGACGCGCACGGTCACGACCACCACGACGATCACCACCACGCAGCGCCCACCGGCTGGCGTCGCTGGCTGTTTGCCACCAACCACAAAGACATCGGCACGCTGTACCTGCTGTTCTCGTTCACCATGCTCATGGTGGGCGGTGTGCTGGCGCTGCTGATCCGGGCCGAGCTGTTCCAGCCCGGGCTGCAACTGGTCAACCCCGAGCTGTTCAACCAGCTCACCACCATGCACGGGCTGATCATGGTGTTCGGCGCCATCATGCCGGCCTTCGTGGGCTTCGCCAACTGGATGATCCCGCTGCAAATCGGCGCCTCCGACATGGCCTTTGCCCGTGCCAACAACTTCAGCTTCTGGCTCATGATCCCCGCCGGCCTGATGCTGGTGGGCTCGTTCTTCATGCCCGGCGGCGCACCGGCAGCCGGCTGGACGCTCTACGCCCCGCTTACGCTGCAAATGGGTCCGTCCATGGACACCAGCATCTTTGCCATGCACATCATGGGTGCCAGCTCCATCATGGGCTCCATCAACATCATCGTCACCATCCTCAACATGCGCGCCCCCGGCATGACGCTGATGAAAATGCCCATGTTCTGCTGGACCTGGCTCATCACCGCCTACCTGCTGATCGCTGTGATGCCCGTGCTGGCCGGCGCCATCACCATGACGCTGACCGACCGCCACTTTGGCACCAGCTTCTTCAACCCCGCCGGCGGCGGCGACCCGGTCATGTACCAGCACATCTTCTGGTTCTTCGGTCACCCCGAGGTCTACATCATGATCTTGCCGGCCTTCGGCATCGTCAGCCAGATCGTGCCCGCCTTCAGCCGCAAAAAACTGTTCGGCTATGCCTCCATGGTGTATGCGGTGGCGGCCATTGCCATCCTGTCGTTCATCGTCTGGGCGCACCACATGTTCACCACCGGCATGCCGGTGACTGGCCAGCTGTTCTTCATGTACGCCACCATGCTGATCTCGGTGCCCACGGCCGTGAAAATCTTCAACTGGGTGGCCACCATGTGGCGCGGCTCCATGACGTTTGAAACCCCCATGCTCTTTGCCGTGGGCTTCATCTTCGTGTTCACCATGGGCGGCTTTACCGGGCTGATTCTGTCCATGGCGCCTATCGACATCCAGCTGCAAGACACTTACTACGTGGTGGCGCATTTCCACTACGTGCTGGTGGCCGGCTCGCTCTTCTCCATGTTTGCCGGCTACTACTACTGGGCGCCCAAGTGGACGGGCGTGATGTACTCCGAAGCACGCGGCCGCATCCACTTCTGGGGCTCGCTCATCTTCTTCAACATCACCTTCTTCCCCATGCACTTTTTGGGCCTGGCCGGCATGCCTCGCCGCTATGCCGACTACCCCATGCAGTTTGCCGACTTCAACATGATCGCCTCCATCGGCGCCTTCGGATTCGGCCTCATGCAGGTGTACTTCTTTGTCTTCGTGGTCTGGCCCGCCATGAAGCACCGTGGTGAAAAAGCGCCGCAAAAGCCTTGGGAAGGCGCCGAAGGTCTGGAATGGGAAGTGCCATCGCCCGCACCGTTCCACACCTACGAGAACCCGCCCAAGCTCGACGCCACCGCCACCAAGGTGATCGGATAAACCCATGGCCGCTACGCCCGAGCAACGCAAATCCAACCTGCGACTGGCGCTGATACTGGCGTCCATCGCAGTGGCCTTCTTCATCGGCTTCATGGTGAAGATGAGCATTTTGTAAACCGGCCAACCCGGCCCAACCGGCACAAGCTAACAAAAGGAGCAGCAGGTGAGCAGGCACGCAGAAAACGCCAAAATGGTGGGAAAACTGGCCGTGGTAGCCCTGGGCATGTTTGCCTTTGGCTACGCGCTCATCCCGCTGTACCAGCGCATCTGTGAGGCCACGGGCATCAACATCCTCTCGCTCACCGAACGCCAGGTGCCCGGCAACGGCACGGCGGGGAAAGACGTCAAACTCAACACCCAGGTCGACCAAAGCCGCACCATCCTGGTGGAGTTCGACGCCAACGCCCACGGCCCCTGGAGCTTCAAGCCCGCCGTAGCGTCCATGAAAGTCCACCCCGGCGAGCTCACCACCGTCATGTACGAGTTTCGCAACGAGCAAAACCACCGCATGGCCGCGCAAGCCATTCCGAGCTACGCGCCCAAACAGGCCGCGCCTTACTTCAACAAGCTCGAATGCTTTTGCTTCAACCAATACACGCTGGAGCCGGGCGAGAAAAAAGAATGGCCGGTGGCCTTCGTCATCGACCCCAAGCTCTCCAAAGACGTCAGCACCATCACCTTGTCGTACACCTTCTTTGAAGTAGGCGGCAAAACCCCCGGCGCTGCCGTACCCACCGCCGCCGTGCAAGAGCCGGCCGCTGCCAGCAGCGGAGGGGCATCATGATGACGGCGCCCACCCCAACGCCTACGCCTGAACCGGGCCGCCCCGCCGCACCGCGCAAAGGCAGCATCTGGCGCACCGTGCAGGCCGTGGGCTGGTCTTTGCTGGGCGTGAGAAAAGATTCAGAATGGCAGCAAGACGGCGCGCAAATCACGCCCTTGCAGATCATCGTAGTGGGGCTGGTAGCCCTGCTGGTATTTGTGCTGGGCCTCATGGGCCTGGTGCATTGGTTGGTTGGATAAACGTATAACAAGCTTGCAAGCAACATCGAAATAACAGCAATCAGGAGCAGCAATGAGTGCGACACCCCATGGCTCAACGCCGTACTACTTTGTTCCCGCCGAATCGCGCCACCCGCTGATGGCCGCCATCGGCCTGGGCCTGGTCATCGTGGGCGCAGGCAACTGGGTCAACGGCCATGAATGGGCCAAATATGTGCTCTTCATTGGCCTGGCCTGGTGGCTGTTTGTGCTCTACCAGTGGTTTGGCGACGCCATCCGCGAAAGCGAAAGTGGCCTCTACAGCCACCGCATCGACATGTCTTACCGCTGGAGCATGAGCTGGTTCATCTTCTCCGAGGTCATGTTCTTCGGCGCCTTCTTCACCGCCCTGTGGTGGGCGCGCTCGCACTCGGTGCCCGCGCTGGGCAGCTTGGACAACGCCATACTCTGGCCCGACTTCAAGGCCGCCTGGCCCAGCGTATCGCCCGGCGCCACCGCATCGCCCGCCGGCATTGTGGACCCGTTCCAAACCGTCGGCCCGTTCTGGCTGCCCACCATCAACACCGCCTTGCTGCTGACCTCGGGCGTCACCCTCACCATCGCCCACCACGCGCTGCGCGACGACAACCGAGCCAAATGCATCAAGTTCATGTGGATGACCGTGCTGCTCGGCCTCATCTTCCTGTTCGTGCAAGGCTACGAGTACTACCACCTGTACACCGAGCTCAACCTCAAACTCAACTCTGGCGTCTACGGCTCCACCTTCTACATGCTCACCGGCTTCCACGGCTTGCACGTGTTTGTCGGCATGCTGATGTTGTTCTTCATAACGCTGCGCCTGCAAAAAGGGCACTTCACGGCGAAGAAGCATTTTGGCTTTGAAGGAGCAGCGTGGTACTGGCACTTTGTAGACGTAGTGTGGCTAGGCCTCTACATCCTGGTCTACTGGATGTAAATTCAAAAAAGCGCCGCAAGGCGCTTTTTTTTATCCATTCATCTATCTGTTTGGTGTGCGGGTGTGGTGACGGAGCGTAGTGCTATAGGACGTTGAGAGTTTTCGTTTTGAGGTGGCAATATGGCCGCGTAGGCTTTGTTGCGGCGGCTTGCCGTACAGGCGTACTGTCTGCGCCCCCGACGTCGCGCCTACGCGGCCATCTTGCCATTGGGGTAAACAGTTTCAACGCCCGCTACGCTGCGTGGGTGGTTGGAAATACCGTTAGGTTATCTGCGCTGTGAAGAATACGAGCTGCCTGCTGTTTGTTGATTCCCTCTCCCTGCGGGAGAGGGTGAGGGGCGCCCGGCCAGGGTGAGGGGCTACGGCATCAACACCCCAAATGCCGCCCATTACAACCAACTCCAACACCCAACGCGACCACAACCTCACTGCCCCACCTGAATCCCATGCGGCTGTATATAGCCCAGCTTCCAGGCGAGCAGAATGCACAGAAAAATCAGCACCGACACGGCAATACGCACCGTCAAAGCCCAGGCCATGCGCTTCTTGCCGGCGTCGCCAGCGTCACCCGCTTCGCCGTCACCGGGCGCGCTGCGGCCGCCGCGCAGCATAAAAAACAAAGCCGAACCCAGGCTGGCAAAAATCGCAACAAAGGCAAGCGCAACCACAATCTTCATAAGGTGCTCCAGGGCAGGCGAGGGGACAGGCGGCCGGGGTTTATTTTGCAGCAGATCGGGGTGGAAAGTCTGTCTCTTCAAGCCATGGCTACAAGCGCTCCAGAGCAGATTTCTGCATGCAGCAAAGCGCGATTCAATTGCGGCCTACGACCTGGGTCAATCCAGCGCAATTTGCCTGTGGCTTGGCGTTTCGCCGCGCAATGCGAAATGCCATAATCCGCCCAGTCCCGTAACGGGGCGGGTGCGTAAGAACACCTAACAGCTAGCGGTGTAGCCTCCTCGACAGCGAGGCGTATCACTAAGGAGCAAGGAACCATGAAACCAATGGACTTCCCCCACCGCTGCGCCAGCCACGCGTCCCTCCACATTTCGCAGAAATCGGGAGGTGCGCAATGAGCAATACCAACCGCGACGATCGCCCACCTTTCGATCTGCACGCCGCCGCCCACGCCAACACGACCGCTGGCTTTACCCACTCCCTGCGCCTGCAAAGCCACCAAGCCGCCCACCTGGCCCGCAGCCTGCGCGGCATAGAAGCCGCTGCCCGCGTACTGGTAGCAGAAACTGGCGAAGACTACAGCGACACCGCCCTGATCCTGGGCGACTACCTGCGCAGCGGCCTAGCCGAAGCCATAGTCACCATGTCCGCCAACGCCGGCGAACTGCTAGACACGCTGAACGACCAAGCTCAAGCGGCTAGCAAGCGGGTTTAGCCGTTGGGCTGGGCGTTAACGCCCAAACTATAGAAACGAAGCCCGCCTAGTTTGGTGCTGGCGGGCTTCGGATTGCCTAAGTTAAGCGGCTCTTAGGTAGTGGATAGTTCCGTCACGCGTCTTCGTAGATATATTTTAGGTAGTGAATATATCGTCATTATGCAGCCGGGGCACTGGAGCAGGTCGAGTGCAATCATTTGCGTGCGGTTTCGATAAATTTTCTAAGTGCTTTATTAACGATTTTATTTCGGCTATGAAAATATTTTGTTAATCAGGAAAACTTGAAGTTGTGCACTCTGTAAAAGCTACAAACTTAAGCTTGTCGTATCAATAGAGATAGCTCAAGTAATGCGCGAGCTTATCTTTTCAGGGGGAATTCCGAGTGCAATGGCGGCTGAACTGAGCAGCGCTTTAGTTTCTTGGTGTCCAAGCTCAACTTCTGTAATTACCCGCTTAAGCATGGGAATGTTTACTCGAGACTCGAACAAGAACGCGTTGTGCGACAAATCCTTCCATACAGGGCTGAACGCCCGGGCAATCGCTCGGCAATATGTGTGTTGAAGCAATAGGCCCTCAGATGAAATTACAGTCATAGATGCTAAGAGCGAGTGCAGTCGCAGGGTCAGCACTGGGGGAGAAGGTTGGCGTAGAAGTGTTATTGCTGCCCTAAAAACTCTCTCAAGGGAATTTGCCTGGGTGTTTTTCAGAATTTCTTGTGCATCAGTCAACTGCATTGGTAGTTTCAATGGGCGTTGTTGCATAAAGTGCTGCCAAAGTCGAGGTAGCCTCGGCGCATGAGTGATTCGAGCTGGGGCAAGCGGCGCT